>LUYR01000609.1 GCA_001603335.1 Rhodospirillales bacterium Alpha_05
GCGGGCGAGCGCCAGCGGCGTGAAGTCGGCACGGCTGAGCGCGAACAGCGGCGGGCGGCCGGAAAGATCGCGATGGGACAGCGCGATCTCCCCGGCTTCCCCGTCGAAGGCGATGCCCACGTTGAGTGCCGAGGCGTGGGCCGCCTGCTCCGCCAGCTCCGCCGCGCCGCCGTGCGTGGCCTCGCTGACTTCGGCGGGGATCTGCTCCTCCTCGATGCCGCAGAGAACCGGCAGCAACAACGCGGCGTCGGCGCGATAGGTCACCACCTGGATCGCCGGTCGCCTGTCGATGTTGGGAGACAGCTCTGCCATGTCCTTCAGCCCTCGTAATGCTTGGCGTAGGCGAGAACCAATCCGGTCGCGACGGCGTTGCGCGGTCCTTCGGTGCCGCGCACGTTGGCGCGCCCGGTGACCACGCCGTATTCCATCAGCGCGTCGGAAATCATCTTGGGAATCTCGAAGTCGAGGCCCGAGCCGCCCACCAGGACGACGAAGTGGATCATCCGGATGTTCTGCCCCGGCGCGACCAGGGTGAGCGCGCGGAGCGCGTTGCGGACGAACACCTTGCGCTTCGCCTGCTGCCGCACCGAAACGATCTTGCCGAGGAGTTCCTTGGTGTCGAGCGGCACCCAGTTGCCCGGCTGGAGCACGATGGTGCGGCCGAACAGGCGCGGATCGAGCGGGTCCTCGAAGAACTCCACCGAGCCGTTCTCGTGGCGCATGTGGAACAGGGATTCGACCTTGGCGAGGGGGAACTTCTTCACCGCCTCGGCGAGTTCGAAATCCTCGAGACCGAGCTCGGTGTTGATCAGCATCGTCACCATGTCGCCCGCACCCGCCTGGTGCGTGCTCTTGATCTCGAGCCGGTCGTTGATCACCGAGGCGTCGGTGGAGCCGCCGCCGACGTCGACGATCGCCATCGGCGCGCGGGTGCCGGGGGTGGTCATCGCGCCGCGGATCGCCATGTCGGCCTCGACGCCGCCGACCACGGTGCGCACGCCGATCTCGTCCTCGAGCTTGCGCGCAAGGCGCAGCATCGGCAGCTTCTGCGTACTCACCATCGCGGCGAGGCCGACGGCGTTGCCGAGGGCGTATTCGCCCGCGAGGCTGCCCAGGATTTGCTGCGGCTTGAAGGTGTCCACCGCGAGGATGTCCTGCACCTTAACCGCGGTCACCGGCTGGTCGGTGAGGTCGGCCATCACTTTCCGCACCTGCTCGAACATGCCGCCGACGTTGGTGCCGGTTTCGGCCTGGACTTCCTCGAGCGGATAGACCTCGGCGATGCGATCCATGATCGCGTCCGCGCCTTCGTCCACCGGCACCTCGACGCGGCGCTGATGGCCGAGAAGGATGATCTTGCCCGCCGGAATCCGGCGCTCCTCGATGTCGCCCTTGGGCGTCTTGATCACCACCGCGCTCCGCGTTCCCATCAGCGCGCGCGCCACCGGCACGGTGCGCTTGGTCTCCTCGGGGTCGAGGGCGAACAGGGTGGCGATATCGTAGGGATTGGAGAGCCGCTCGATGGTGCGTCCGGGCGGCGCGACCTCGAGCGCGGCGGGCATCCCCACCGGCACGCGGTCGATGAATTTCACCTCGTCGACGATCGGGATCGGCCGCGTCAGACGGTTGTTGATCAGGACGCCGTCGTCCTTCTGCACGATCGCGCCGACGACCTGGACGCCGCGCGCGGTGGCGGCGTTGATCGCTTTCGCCGCGTTTTCGAAGTCGGTCTCGCCCGAGACCACGACGATCAGCGGCTCGCTCCCCGCGCCTTGGGTGGCCAGGGCGTCGAGGTGGATCGTTCGACCCTGCTCGAGACCCTGGCCGCCGGGCGTGGAGGGATTGTGCCCGATCATCGCGGATTCGGTGATCACGGTTTCGGTGATCGTCTCCATGGCGATGTCGCCGATGACCGGCGTGGCCTCGTTGAGAAGGATGAGGTGGAGATCCTTGCGCGGCAGGCCGATCGGCGCGAGGGCGCGGTCGAGGGCGTCGATGATGCCCATCGCGTTGCGCACCGTGCCCTTGATCCCGACCGTCGGCACCATGCCGCTCGACAGAAACCGCACGTCATCCTTGCCCGAGATCGCCGCGATCGCGATCTCGGTCGTGTTATTCCCAACGTCCACACCAGCTACGTAGATCATCGCCCGTCCTTCCCGATTTGCGAGGTTACTGACCTTTCAGTCGGCCCCGCTTCTCGTACACTTCGGCC
This sequence comes from Rhodospirillales bacterium Alpha_05, assembly GCA_001603335.1. GTDB lineage: Bacteria > Pseudomonadota > Alphaproteobacteria > Rhodospirillales > Rhodospirillaceae > Oleispirillum. Next base: position 2,216 of record LUYR01000609.1, read on the forward strand.
GCTTCGCGGACGAACTTCGCGCAGACTTTCGCGCTGTACTTGGCCTCGAGCTCATCGGCGATGCCCATGAGCTCCTGCTTGGTGGAGCGATACGGGCGGAGCGCCACGTAGATTTCGAGAACCCGGTCGTCGGGGATGCGGGTGAGCTCCGCGGCGCGGCGAAGGTTCGTCGCGATGTGGGGCCGCCCGCCGCTTTCCGCGATCTGCGCCTGATACTCGAGAGTCTCGGGCCGGATGCGGACGTCGTCGAAGCCGAGCTTGCCCTCGACCACCTTGTCGAGGGTGATCTCGTTGAAGGCGAGGCCGGTGGCGGATTTCACCAAGTCCGGACGCTTCTGGCTGAGGGGATAGTCCTTCTTGGCGTCGAGTTTGCCCGACGCCCCGTTCGACGGCGCATGGGCCGTCTCCTGGGGTGCCGCGGCCCCGCCGTTCAGGCTCGAGAGCACGCGCTTGACGGCGGCCTCGATGACTTCGGGCGAGATATCGTTGATCTGAGCCATTCGTCATTCCTCCGTTAGAGCGCGAGCTCGACAGTCGGAGCGCCCAACTTGACGTATTGGGTCTCCTTGTTGTGCAGGAGCGCCGCGAGGCCCTGGTAGCGCGGACGCGCCATCGGGTCGTTGCGCGTCGGCACCGGGTTGGGCTGCTCGCCTTTGGCGTACTTCGCGGCGTTGCGGCCGATCGCGCGGAACACCGCACGGTCGATCAGCGGCGACTGCGGGAAGAGTTCCAGGTTCTGGAGAATCTGGAGGTCCCGCTGGTGGATCACCGAGGTGCCGCGGCAGAGGATGCCGATGCCGATGCCCGAGCCAGAGAGGACTGCGGCATCGTGCGCGATCGCGCCGACGTCGGCCGACCGGGTGACCCGGACGAGGCGCGGCTTCAGCCCCTCTTCCTCGATCCCGGCAAAGACTTCCTTCAGCACGTCGCTGTGCGGAATGTCGATGATCGTCTTGGTCATCGCCTTGCCGAACGCGGGCGGCACGCCGACCACGACTTCGTTGCGATCGGTGCCGACCTTGGCGGTTCCGACTTCGCGGAACGACAGGGGCGGCGGCGCGTCGCTGCTTCCAATGGCCTTGGGTGCGGACCCCTGGGCGGCGCCCAGGATGTCCATGATCACCTGACGGACCATGTCTTCGGAGATTTGCATGTTCCCGTCTCCTAGATCTGCTCGGCGTCGATCGCCTGCGGAATGTTCTTCAGCAGCTCCCAGCGGTCGCCGGTGAGGCGATAGCCCGTGCCCGGTCCCTCGTAATCGTTCGGATGGTTGATCGAACTGATCACGTTGAACTTGTCGTCGAACACGGCGGAGGTCTGGAGATAGTCGCCCGCGACTTTCGCCTTCTGCATTTCGAGAACCGCCTCGGCGACGTCGCGGAAGCCGCGCTTGGCGAGCGCCCGCACCACGTCGAGCCCGGTCGAGCCGCGCTTCATGAACCCGTCGATGGCGCGCAGATCCTCGGGAACGTTGCGGTCCCCCATTTCCTTGCTGCCGTGCGCGTAGGTGGCGCGCTCGACTTCGTCGTCGGTGATCGGCGGCAGGCCGACCTCCTCGAACACCGCCTGGAGCGCCCGGGCCGCCTTGTTGCGGACCTGGATCACGCCTTCCTCGGTGACCGGCATGAGGCCGCCGTCGACCTGCAAGTCGCGCTGCAGGACGAGGTAGTCGTCGTAGTCGTCGACGTCGTGGGTGGAGCCGGCGAACATGTTGTCGTAGTTCGGCTCGGCCGCGTAACCGGAGAAGATGAAGTCGGTTCCGGGGAGGAACTGCATCAGCATCCGCGCGGTGTTGCGCTCGATCGAGTGGGTGAAGGTCTGGTCGTTGCCCGACGCGACTTCGAGGTTCATCAGAACCGTCGCGACGTTCTCGGCCAGGACCGCGCGAATGCCCGCGGGCACCGCGCCCGGCACGCCGATGCAGCTGATCGAACCGTTCTGCAAGCCCTGCACGCCCGCGCCCTTGGTCACCATGATGCAGCGAACCTCGAGGTAGAGCATGGACTTGCCCTCGGCATAGCCCATCAGCACTTCCGAACCCGTGCCCGAGGTGTAGCGCATCTTGAGGCCGCGCGACGCATAGGCGGAGGCGAGGAAGAACTTCGACCACGGCGTGTCGTCGCCGTCGATGAACACCTGCTCGGTGCCGTAGACCGAGACGGTTTCCGCATACGAGGTGAGACCGCGCATGCCCATGTTGAGTTCGGCCGCTTCTTCCACCGCGCACTGCGAGAGCACGCCCGGACGGCCCACCTGGCCACCGACGAGGAGCGCCAGAGCGTTCATCGGGGCGTAGCGGGCGATGCCGACGGTGGTTTCGATCTCGGCGAACCCGCGATAGGCGGCCTCGGCCGCATCCGCGGCGAGCAGCGGCGCGGAGTCCTTCACGTTGGTGACGTGCGCCTGGTTCATCGGCGGCTTGCGCGTGCGCATCTTCTGCATCGTCATCATCAGTTCGACGACGTTCAACTCGCGCAGGATCGCCACGACCTTGGCCGGGCTGAGACCGACCGCGAGACGAACCAGTTCGGCGCGCGGCACGTTGATGTCGACCAACATTCGGGCGAACTTCAGCGAATCGATCGCCATCGCCTCTTCCGCGACGCGCTTGTCGATGCAGTAGTCCGCGATCGCGTAGTCGATCATGTCGAAGTCGTCGCGGCGCTTGCCGTCGAGTTCGACGACCACGCCGTTTTCGATCTTGATCGAAGGTTTCGGATCATTGGGGCTTTCCATCGCCACAAGGCCGACGTCCACCCACTCCTTGATGAAGCCGTCCTTGTTCACCGGGCGATCCGCGAGCACTTCAAATCGCTTTTGACGTTTTGCCATTGCAGGCTCCTTACTGCCGGTCCCTGTTTCCCGGCTTCGGTATTGCTGGCTTGTCTCAGATGTACGGCGTGCCTGCCGACTTCGGTTCCTGACCCCAGGCCGAGAGCAGCTTGTTGCCGACTTCGCGCCCGGCGATCACCGCCTGACGGACCGCTCCGGAATCGCCGGTCACCCAGATGAACACTTCGTTGGAGAAGGAGGTGTTCTTCTTCGGCGTGCCGCAGCCCAGGACTTCGACGTCGGCGGCCTTCACCGCAGCGTCGACCATGAGCATGCCGATCACCGCCGGAGCGCCGAGGATCAGGCCGAAGGCCTTGCCTTCCGGAACCCCGAACGCCTTGTTCAGCACCTTGCTGGCGCGGGCGCTGTACTGGTTTTCGGTGTAGCCCTGGTCGTTGCCGTAGACGTCGCCGAAGTACTTCGGCAGGGTCTGGAGCGTGACCTCGACGGCGCGGCGCGCGTCGGACACGTCTTCCGCACCGAAGACGATCAGGTTGCCGTGACCGGCGCCGCCCTTGGTGTCGCGCGGCATCTCGATCATGATGATCTCGGTGTTGGTGGCCTTGATCGCCTCGTCGGCGGCCATCAGCTGCGGCCCGGCGCCGGTGCGCCCGCCGATCACGCCGATCGAGCGGTATTTCGGATCGAAGCCGAGAATTTCGTGCACCTGGGGATCGAGATTGGCGATCACGATGCCCTGGGTGTCACCCATCCCCGCGCCGACGAACTCGGTCAGCTGGGTCAGGTCGGCGGGGATGCTGGAAGCCGGGGCAGCGGCAGCGCCGTTGCCGACCCGCTTCATCACTTCCGCCAGGACCTGGTCAATCATCGCGTCTTGCATAGATTTTCCTCCACGAATAGCTGCTTTGCGCTGGCTTTTGCGGCAGCTTCAGACGCCATCACTCACCGGACGGCAGAATCTTTTCGACGTCCGCGTGCGGGCGCGGAATCACGTGGACGGAGACGACTTCGCCCACCTTCGACGCCGCGGCGGCGCCTGCATCGGTCGCGGCCTTCACCGCACCGACGTCACCACGAACCATCGCGGTCACGAGGCCCGCGCCGATCTTTTCCTGGCCGACGAGGACGACGTTCGCCGCCTTCACCATCGCGTCCGCCGCCTCGATGCTGGCGACGAGACCGCGGGTCTCGACCATTCCCAATGACTCTTTCGTCATGTGACACCTCTATTGAGAGCAGGTTCATCCGGTTCAACCCGGGCGAGCATTCGACAGTCCGCCCCTTAGGGGTGGAATTGCATACGGTGTTCCAGAATCCGATTCATCGGTCGATGAGTTGGCTTCACCAGTCGAACCGTGGGGTTGCACTCCTGTTCGGAACCGTGCGGATCGATCAACCCCAGGGCGTGCGTCGATGGTTCGACACCTGGCAGGAGTCGGAGTGTCGACGTGTCGACACGGTTGTTTCGACACCGAGGAGTTTCGACAGGGGTTTGGGCGCGCAATCACAACCCACACGATAGAGTGGGATGGGCGCAAAAACGAAAACGGCGAGACCCAGGGGTCTCGCGGAGGGCTCAGCTCGCGCCGCCGTACTCGCGCGGGATGCTCAAGCGGCGCATCTTGTAGATCAACGTGGTGCGCGGAATGCCGAGGCGCGCCGCAGCGCCCTTCGCCCCGCCGAGCACGCCGCCGGTCTCGCGCAGCACCTGGAGGATGTGGCTGCGCTCGATGTCGACGAGCTTTTCCTCCGCCTCCACCGGGGGCGCCGCGGCGACGTCGCGGAGCTCGGCGAAGGGCGACACCAGCACGTCGCCGGGAGAGAGGATCACCGCCCGCTGCAACAGGTTCTGGAGTTCGCGGACGTTACCCGGCCACTCGTAGCGGATCAGCGCGTCCATCACCTCGGGCGGGATGTCGCGGATCTGCCGGTTCATCTTGCGCGCGTACTTGGCGACGAAATACGCGACCAACTGCGGGATGTCCTCGCGCCGCTCCCGCAGCGGCGGCACCGCAATCGGGAAGACGTTGAGGCGATAGTAGAGATCGGCGCGGAACTGGTTATCGCGCATCATCTGCTCGAGGTTCCGGTTGCTCGCCGAGATCACCCGCACGTTGACCTTGATCGGCTTGGTACTGCCGACCCGCTCGAACTCCTGCTCCTGCAGCACGCGCAGGAGCTTGGGTTGCAGCTCGACCGGGAAGTCGCCGATTTCGTCGAGGAACAGGGTGCCGCCGTCGGCGACCTCGAAGCGGCCGATCTTGCGCTCGTGCGCGCCGGTGAACGCGCCCTTCTCGTGGCCGAACAACTCGCTTTCCAGCAGGCCCGCCGGAATCGCGACGCAGTTGACCTTGACGAACATCCGATCGCGCCGCGACGAGAGATTGTGAATGGTGCGGGCGATGAGTTCCTTGCCGGTGCCGGTCTCCGAGTTGATCAGCACCGTCATGTCGGTCTCGGCGACGGTCGAGACATGCCCCAAAACCTTCCGAAGCGCCGCGCTGTCGCCGATGATCTCCTTGAACCGGAGATCGGTCTGGATTTCCTTCGACAGATAGCTGTTCTCGTCCGCCAAGCGTTGGCGGGTGTCGGAAAGCTTTTGGTATTTCAGTGCGTTGCCCAGCGCGATCGCGATCTGCCCGGCAACCTGGGTGAGGAACGCGACATCGGCGTCGGAGAAGTGGTCGGGGCGGCAATCGGACAGATGCAACACCGCGAGCTTTTCGCCGTTCGCGATCACCGGGATGAAGCATTCCGAACGGAACCCCTCGCCGAGGATGATCCGGCGCACGTTGGGGTTCTGCCCCTTCACCTCGGTTCCGCAGCTGTGCGGCTTGCCCTGGCTGAACGCCTCGCCCGCGCCCGAGCCGAACATTTCGAGCACCGTGCCCTCGCGCAGGTAGCCCTTCGAACCAGGGAAATCGAGGCCGCAGACGACGAAGTGCCGCCGCTCCTCGTCGGGCATCGAGAGATAGACGGAATCGCACTGCATCGCGCCCCGCACCCGCGCCGGGATCAGCTTCACCAACGCGCCCAATTCGAGATTGGAGACGATTGCGTTGTTGAGGTCGAGGAGCAGCTTGAGCCGGTCCGAACTTTCCTGAAGCGCCGCCTCGACGACGCGACGCGCCGCGATGTGGCGCTTCTGCTGCAGGCTTTGATGCGCCTGGTTGGAGAGTTCGTTGGCGATGACGAAGCCCAAGTTGGCGATGTCGCGGAATTCGTCGAGCGACATCGTCGGCACTTCCTGCAGCGCCTCGGCGAAGTCGGTTTCGTCCGCGCCGATTTCCCGCGCGTAGTGCAGCAGCTGGTCCTCGGCGATCAGCTCGTTCTTCACCTGCCCCATGAGGAAATTGCCGACGTGCTTGCCGCCGACGCTGATGCTCGCACCAGCGTCCCAAATCCCGCCGCTCAGGCAGGTCTGAACGATCGGCCCGCCGGGATTCTGCTTGCCGATCACCGCATCCGAGTAGAAGCAGTTCGCCCGCCCCTTCTTGGTCTTGCGGATGATGTCCTTGCACAGACGACAAAACCGAAACGGCGCCGTAACCGGGCTGCCGTCGGGATTGGTGATGATCGAGGCCACATGCGTGGCTTTCGAGAATGCGTTCTGGACCTTCTGCAGTTGTTCGATTTCGAATAGATCGGTGAGCGTGATGTTTGTTGATTTGAGTTGGTTACGCGCTTCCCCGAATGGCTGGTTCCCGAGCTTCCTTGACAAGACGAGTTCTCCTCATCACAGGAACCGGCCCGCTAACGACGGTATGATGGTTTTTGTTCGGTTTCATGTTCGGCCTACCCCCGTTGCGGACCGCGACCGAGTCTTCGTGTGTTCCTCGCAGTGCTCACAACTTTACAGCTTGAAAGAGTTTCATACGCGCCGGAGCGCGTCAAGGATCGCCGCGCCCGCAAAAATCTCGCAAATATTCGGTTTCATTGGCGGATTTTTCCAAGTCTTCGCCGCGCGGCCCGACAATCGACCGGCGCATTCCAGCAATCCTCGGTTAGATTTTGGCGGCTCGACTACCGCAAACCCAGGAAGACAATCAGCTCCACCGCCCCACGACCCAGGGTTTCACGCGGATCGCCCGGCCGAGGTCGCACCGCGGCGTGATCAAAACACGGCGAAACACGTCTTTTGCTTGCACACGATCGTGACCGTTTGCAGGCGGCGCGAGGGCATGCCGCCACCTATCTAGACTCGACGATGCGCGACGCCCCGACCCACCCCGGCGTGTGGCAACGCCGCTGCCATGCCTGCCTCGCCCGCGCGGTCGATCTTCGGCCGGGCGAGGCCGCCGCGTTGCTGCTCGGCTTCGCGATGTTCTTCTGCCTGCTCGCCGGATACACCCTGCTGCGGCCGCTGCGCGACGCGATGGGCCTGGTCGGCGGCGCCGTGGCCCTGCCCTGGCTATTCTCGGCCACCTTCGTCGCGATGCTGGCGCTGGTTCCGGTGTTCGGGGCCTTGAGCGCGCGCCTGCCGCCGCGCCGCTTCGTGCCGCTGGTCTATCGCTTTTTCGCCGCCAACCTCGTGGTCTTCGCCACCCTGGTCGCGCTCGATGTCCGCGCGCTCGCGGTGGCGAACGTCTTCTTCGTCTGGATCTCGGTCTACAACCTGTTCGTCATCAGCATCTTCTGGAGCGTGCTCGCCGACAGTTTCTCGAACGACCAGGGCAAGCGCCTGTTCGGCTTCATCGCCGCGGGCGGCACCGCGGGCACGCTCGTCGGCCCCGCGCTCACGGCGCTGCTCGCGCCGCTGGTCGGCGCGGCGGGATTGGCGCTGCTCGCGGCGGCTCTGCTCGAA
>LUYR01000610.1 GCA_001603335.1 Rhodospirillales bacterium Alpha_05
CGTCCCCGGTCATCCGGTGGCGCGCGCCGTGCTCGCCGCCGCCGGGGTGCCGGTGGCCGCGCCCTCCGCCAATCCCTCCGGTCGGGTCAGCCCGACCACGGCGGGCCATGTCCGCTCCGGCCTCGACGGGCGGATCGCGATGATCGTCGATGGCGGTCCCTGCCGCGTCGGCGTCGAGAGCACGGTGCTCGATTTGAGCGGCGACCATCCGGCGATCCTCCGCCCCGGCGGGGTGACGCCCGAGGACGTGTCGTCGGTGCTCGGGCTGCCGGTCGGCTTCGCGCCGCCGCCCGCCGCCGACGGTCCGTTGCTGTCGCCGGGGATGATGGCGAGCCACTATGCGCCGTCGACGCCGGTGCGCCTCGAAGCCGTCGACGCCGCGCCCGACGAGGCGCTGCTCGGCTTCGGCGAGGTTGCCGGAGCGACGCTGAACCTGAGCCCGCGCGGCGACCTCGGCGAGGCCGCCGCCAATCTTTTCGCCATGCTTCGGCGATTGGACGAGGGCGGATATCGTGCTATTGCGGTTTCGCCCATCCCCGATCGTGGCCTGGGCTTGGCGATCAACGATCGCCTGCGGCGCGCGGCGGCTCCCCGCTAGGTCCGCGCAAAGATCACATCAGGGATGAGTTGAGGACGACGATGACCCAAGTGGACGGTTTCGTGGACGCCTTGAAGGCGATTGTTGGCGCGGCGAACGTGATCACCGACGCCCAGCAAATGGAAACCTACATGAACGAGGAGCGCGGCCTGTTCCACGGCACCGCGCGCGCGGTGGTGCGGCCGGGCTCGACCGAAGAGGTCGCTGGGGTGGTCAAGGCCTGCGCCGCGGCGAAGGTTTCGGTGGTGCCGCAGGGCGGCAACACCGGCTTGGTCGGCGGCGCGGTGGCGGACTCGGGCGCGGTGATCGTCGCGCTCGGGCGGATGAACAAGATCGTCGCCATCGACCCCGACGGCTTCACCATGACGGTGCAGTCGGGTTGCGTCCTCCAGGACATCCGAGAAACCGCCGACAAGGCGGGCTGCCTGTTCCCGCTCTCGCTCGGCGCGCAGGGGAGCTGCCAGATCGGCGGCAACCTCGCCACCAACGTCGGCGGCATCAACACCCTGCGCTACGGCACCGCGCGCGACAACGTCCTCGGCCTCGAAGTGGTGCTGCCCGACGGCCGTATCTGGAACGGCCTGCGCGCGCTGACCAAGGACAACACCGGCTATTCGCTGCGCAACCTGTTCGTCGGGTCGGAGGGTACCCTCGGCATCATCACCGGCGCGGTGCTCAAACTCTACCCGAAGGCGCTCGCCACCGAGACCGCGTTCTGCGCGCTGCCCGACCTCGACGCGGCGCTGCCGCTCCTCGACCGGGCGCGGCGGATGAGCGGCGATTCGGTCTCGGCGTTCGAGCTGATCTGCCGCGATGGCGTGCGCCTTTCCACCACCTATCTCAAGGGGCTTTCCGATCCGCTCGACGCGCCGCATCCGTGGTACGCGCTGATCGACTTCTCCTCCACCAGCCCGAGCGTGCCGCTGCGCCAGACCTTCGAGGCGTTCCTCGAATCCGCGTTCGAGGACGGCATCATCGTCGACGCGGTGATCGCCGAAAGCGTCGAGCAGAACCGCAACCTCTGGCGCATCCGCGAGGAACTCCCGGAAGCGCAGAAGTACGAAGGCGGCTCGATCAAGCACGACGTCTCGGTGCCGGTGCGGAACATCCCCGAGTTCATCCGCCGCGCGTCGGAAGCGGTGGTCAAGGCGGTGCCGGGATGCCGCCCGGTGCCGTTCGGCCACATGGGCGACGGCAACATCCACTTCAACGTCTCCCAGCCCGCCGGGGAGAACGTCGACAAGGACGAGTACTTGAGCCATTGGCACCAGATGGGCGAGGTGGTCTACGACATCGTCCGCGAGCTGGGCGGTTCGTTCTCCGCCGAGCATGGCGTCGGGCGGCTGAAGGTGGACGATCTCGCCCGCTATCGCGGCGGCGTGGAGATGGATCTGCTGAAGCGGATCAAGGCGGCGGTGGACCCCGCCAACCTGATGAACCCGGGCGTGTTCTTTCCCCGCTGAAGCCAAAGCCCCCGCTGCGTCAGCGGCGGGGGCTTGATCGAACGGACGTCTTCGGGTCGTTCAGACGGCGTAAAGCGACGCGCCGGCGTCGGCGGCCTTGGGCGGCGGGTTGACCGCCGCCTTCACTCCTTCGCGCAGCGCCAGGGCCACCGCCTGGGTGCGGTTGGTCGCGCCGATCTTGCGGAAGACGTTGCGCAGGTGCGACTTGATGGTGATCTCGGTGAGGCCGAGCACCTTGGCGATTTCCTTGTTCGACGCGCCGCCGACGAGCTGGGTGAGGATCTCGTATTCCCGCCGCGTCAACGCCGAAAGCGGAGAGCGTTCATTGGGTTGGGAGGACTCGGCGACCAGCGACGGTGCCGCGTCGGCGACCAGCACCTCGGACGGATAGTACGGTACCCCGCACAGAATCAACCGCAGAGCGTGCAGCATCGCGGTGCCGTTGAGCGACTTCGGCAGATACCCCACCACGCCCAGGCGCATCGCCTCGATCACGTCGGAGCGGGTCACCCAGCCGGTGACGATGACGATCTTGGCCTCGGGAAAGGCGCGACGCAGTCTCAGCACGCCGTCGGTGCCATCCATCCCCGGCATGCGCAAGTCGAGCAATACCAAGTCCGGCTTTGCGGTCGCCATGATTTCATGGGTGCTGGGATAATCACAGGATTCGAGAATGGTCACCGCGTCGTCGACTTTGGAGACGAAGGGCTTTAGTCCATCCCGCAACAACGCATGATCGTCGGCGATCAAGACCTTCATCTTGTGATCTCCTCAGTTGCGTCCAAAACAATACACGCGGCGTAAAAATTCCCCGTGACCAACAGAATGATACTTTTGGACGATTGGGGCAAGTGCCGTTGCCGCAATTCACACCAGACGGCGCAACGTGGCGCCGAGCTCGCGCAGCGACACCGGCTTGCGCAGAATCGCGTCGACGCCGCTTTCCAGCTCGGCGAGGGCGACCCGGTCGCGCAACGGTTGGCCGGTGATCACCACGATCGCCACGTGGGGATATTCGGCCGCGGTTTCGGCGATCAGCTGCCTGCCGTCGCCGTCGGGCATCTGCAGGTCGGTGACCAGGATGTCGACGTGGTTGGCCTCGATCGCGGCGCGGGCGGTCTTGCCGCTGTTGGCGGCAAGCACGGTGTGGCCCTCGCGGCCGAGGAAGGCGGCGATTTCCGCCGCCGCCAGGGGTTCGTCGTCAACCACCAGGATGGTCATCGCCGGCATCGCGTCGGTGTCGGCGGGCGGCGTCGGCGGCTCGGCGCGGGCCTGCGGCTCGTCGTCCACCGGCAGGTCGGAGAGCGGCA
>LUYR01000611.1 GCA_001603335.1 Rhodospirillales bacterium Alpha_05
CCCTCGACCACCCCGGCGAGCGCGTCGAGCGCGGCGGCGAGGTGGGGCTTCGGCCCCAACGCATCCTGCATCACCACGTTGCTGGCGAAGATCTGCGCCGCGATCCCGTCGAGGATGGCGAGCGCGTCGGCGTCGGTTTCGCTCTCGATGAGTTCGGCGAGGCGGTCGAGCTTACTCGGCCAGTCGCGGTGCTCGGCGAGGTCGCGCGCGAGCACGACGATGGCGGAGAAGCGGCCGTCGAACGGATCGCGTGAGGATTCCTCCGCGAGCAACGGCCCGAAGGCGCCGGGAACGTGGCGCGGCAGGCTGCGACGGCGCTCGGCGCGGCGGGCGCGGGTGCCGATGCCCTCGATGGCGCGATAGATTTCCTCGCCACGGGTTTTCGGCAGGATGTCGGTGCCGCGGGTCTGCACCAGCGCGACGCGGTCGACGCCGCCCATGACGATGCCCTCGGTGTCCCAGATCCGCTTGCATTCGCGATAGACGTAAAGGACTTCGGTGGGGGTGAGGCAGGTTTCGTCGAGGTACTTGCGAAACAGCCGCCCCATGGTGGCGAGGCTCTCAGGCCCGAGGAAGTCCTCCTCGGTGGCGCAGGTCGGCGCGGTTTCGATCGGCACGATGCGCACGTCGCGCATCGGCTTGACCACGCCCATTTTCTCGAACACCAGCTTTTCCGCGTGTTCGCCGTCGGCACGCTTCCACAAGCGAAGGATACGCACCCCTTCGACCCGGCCGCTTTTCAGCTCCTGCTCCGCGATTTTCTTCGCGGCTTCCTCTTCGTCGTACAGGTTCTTGACCGTCCAGTTCTTGGCGACCAATACCTGCACCTCGAATGTCGCGCGACGGCTCGACATACGGGCACCCCCTCGATCCCTGGCGCGGAGCGGTCTTTTTTCCGCCGCTTCCGCGAAACCCTACGTCATTCGGTTTTGGCGGAATTCGCCTTCTGCGTCCAGCGTCCGTTGACGTCCTGCTGCCAATAGCTGAGATCGTGGCCCGCGTCGCGAAGCCGGGCCCAACGCCGCCGCGCGGCGTCCACGTCGTCGCCGACCGCACCGTCGAAAATGTCGAGGCAGCGGGCGAAGTTCGCGGGGTCGAGCAGCTCGACGCCGTCGGCCACGACCAAGACCTCGGCATTGTTGGGGTTTTCCGCCTTGTCGGTGATCCACACCGGTTGGACTTCGGGCGCGCCGGTGTCGGCGGAGGCGTGCGGCAGCCACGAATCCTCGGCGTAGGTCCAGAGCAGGGCGTCGAGATCCTTGGCCCGCTCCGGCGATCCCACCGTCACCACCGCCCGCATCCCACGCGCGACGACGCGCTCCAAAAGCTCGGGGAGCGCGCGTTCGAGGGGCCATTTCTGGAGATGATAGAAATCGATTCGGGCCATGCCCGTTCATACCACGCCGAGGCGGGCAAGCAAAAGGCCGGGGTTTCCCCCGGCCTTGCGCACGTGCCGAAACCGGTTCGGCCCTACTTCTTGGCGTCGTCGATCTTGAGCGCGAGGAAGCGCTTGCGGTCGCCGAGGCGGACCTGGAGCAGGACCGACTGGCGGCCCGACTTCTTCGCGGATTCGACGCCCTGGCGGAGTTCGTCCGGGGTGTTGACCGGCTTCTGGGTCACCGCCTCGATCACCACGCCGGGCTGGATGCCCTTGTCCGCCGCTTCGCCGCCGTTGGCGACGCCGACCACCAGCACGCCCTTGACGTCGTCGCCGATGCCGTACTTCTCCCGCAGTTGCGGGGTGAGCGCGGTCACGGTGAGGCCGAGGGTTTTCATTTCCTTGGCCGGTCCGGTGGGCTTCTGGTCGGGCTGCGGCTTGGCTGCGGCTTGCTTGGTCTCGTCCTGCATTTCGCCGACCTTGACCTTTTTGGTGATGTGCTTGCCGCCACGGATGAACTCGACGTTCACCGATTTGCCGATCTCGGTTTCCGCGACGATGCGCGGCAGACGGCGCATTTCCTCGACCGGCTTGCCATCGAACGAAACGATCACGTCGCCCGCCTCGATGCCGGTATCGGCCGCCGGGCTGCCCGCCTGCACGCCCTGGACCAACGCGCCCATGGCGTGATCCATGCCGAGGCTTTCGGCGATGTCGTCGGTGACGTGCTGGATCGTCACGCCGAGCCAGCCGCGCCGCGCGTGGCCGTACTTCTGGATGTCCTTGATCACCGCCTGGACGGTGTCGGAGGGAATCGCGAAGCCGATGCCGACGCTGCCGCCCGAGGGCGAGAAGATCATCGAGTTCACCCCGATCACCTTGCCGTCCATGTTGAACATCGGGCCGCCGGAGTTGCCGCGATTGATCGAGGCGTCGGTCTGGATGAAGTTGTCGTAGGGGCCGGCGTTGATGTCGCGCCCGCCCGCCGAGATGATGCCCGCGGTGACCGTGCCGCCGAGGCCGAACGGGTTGCCGATCGCCAGCACCCAGTCGCCGACGCGCGCCTTGTTGGCCTCGCCGAATTCGACGAACGGCAGGTCGGTCTTCGATTCAACCTGGAGCAACGCGACGTCGGACTTGGCGTCGCGGCCGATCAGCTTGGCCGGGAGTTCGTGGCCGTCGTGGAAGCTGACGATGATCTCGGTGGCTTCGTCGATGACGTGGTTGTTGGTGACGATCAGGCCGTGCGGATCGATGATGAAGCCCGAGCCGAGGGAACGGGTCTTGCGCTTCGGCGCGGGCTGGGCCGGGTTCTGGTTTTGCATCCGGTCGAAGTAGTCCTTGAAGAACTCCTCGAACGGCGACCCCGGCGGCAGCTGCGGCAGGCCGGGGATCAGCTGATCCTCGCCGCCGCCGGCTTCGTCGTGGGTGGTGGCGATGTTGACCACCGCGGGAAGCAGCTTCTCCGCGAGATCGGCGAAACTCTCGGGCGCGCCGCGCGCGAGCGCGGGCAGCGGCGCGGCGATGATCGCCGCGAACGCCATCGCGCCGACGGCGCGGACCCAGGTGCGGGCGGCGGAGCGAACCCCGCCGCCGACGCGTTTCGTCAATTCCATTTCCGACACTGTTACGTACCCTCCGTATGGTCCCGTCGGCTTACTTTTTGGCGTTCGCCGCCCCGAAGTAGCGGAAGAACTGCGAATCCGGCGACAAGACCAGGGTGGTATCGGCACCGAGGGCTTCGCGATAGGCATCCATCGAGCGATAGAACGCGAAGAACTCAGGGTCGCGGCCATAGGCCTTGCCGAGAACCTGGTTTCGGGTCGCGTCGCCCTCGCCCCGCAGAATCTGGGACTGTCTCCGGGCCTCCGCAAGGATCACGGTCCGCTCGCGGTCGGCCTCGGCCTGGATCTTGGCCTTGAGCTCGGCACCGTCGGCGCGGAAGCGGGCGGCCTCGGCGAAGCGGTCGGAGCGCATGCGGTTGTACAGCGCTTCGGCGGTGTCGCGGGGCAACTCGGTGCGGCCGATGCGGACGTCGATGATCTCGACGCCGAACTCGGACTCACGCTCGCGCATCGCCTTGTTGATCGCGTCCATCACCGCGGCGCGCTTTTCCGAGAGGATGTCGGGCAGCAGCACCTTCGCCACCTCGACGCGCACCGCGTTGTTGAGTTCGCGGCCCAGGCGCTGGCGCAGCACGTCCGCCGTGCCCGCCGACTTGCGGAACTGCAACGGATCGATGATGCGATAGCGGGCGTAGACGTCGACGATGATCCGGCGCTGGTCGCGCAGGTTCATTTCCTCGGATTCGGGATCGATATCGAGGATCCGCTTGTCGTAGAACGCCACGTCCTGGAAGAACGGAACTTTGAAATACAGGCCAGGATCGCGGTAGACGGCCTTCGGCTCGCCGAACTGCAGCACCAGCGCCTGCCGGGTCTGGTGGACGACGAACATGCTGTTGGCGGCAACGAACAGGACGGCGAGCGCCCCGATGCCGAAGAAGGCAAAACGACGGTTCATTTATTTTGCCCCCTTGCTGGTGTTGGCACCATTGGCGCGCTTCTGGATTTCCGGCAGCGGCAGGTAGGGCACCACGCCCTGGCCTTCCTTGTCGATCACCACCTTGTTGGAGTGGCTAAGAACCTCTTGCATGGTTTCGAGGTAGAGGCGCTCGCGGGTGACGTCGGAGGCGGCCTTGTAGCTGTCGTAGACCGAGTTGAAGCGGTCGGCTTCACCCTGGGCGTCCTTGACCTGGCGTTCCTTGTACGCCATCGCGTCCTGGATCATCTTTTCCGCCTCGCCCTTGGCGCGCGGCAGGATGTCGTTGCGGTACGCGTTGGCTTCGTTGCGCTGGCGATCGAGGTCCTGGCGGGCGTTGTTGACGTCGTGGAACGCCTCGATCACCTGCTTCGGCGGGTCGACGGCGAGCAGCTTGACACCGGTGATGGTGACGCCCGCACCGTAGTAGTCGAGCAGCGCCTGGAGCTGGATCAGCATTTCCGCCTGGAGGGCTTCCTTGCTGTCGGTCATCAGCTGGTCGAGGGTCGACCGCCCGGCAACCTCGCGCATCGCGCTTTCGGCGGCGCGGCGAATGGTTTCTTCCGGATTGCGGATGTTGAAGAGGAAGTCTTCCGCCTTGGCGACGCGCCAGAACACCGAATAGTCGGCGTCGACGACGTTCTGGTCGGCGGTCAGCACCTGACGATCATCGGCCTCGCGGCGGACTTGGCCGAAGCGCTTGGCGTTGTCCTCAGGCGTCTGGGTGCCGATGTTGATCTGGCGGATCTGGGTGACGGAAACCGTGACCACTTCGCCGATCGGCGCCGGGAACCAGGCATGGAGGCCGGGTTCGGTCGACTTGACGAACTTGCCGAACATCATTTCGACGCCCTGCTCGTCGGGCTGGACCTTGTAGACGCCCGAGATGCCCCACGCGGCGACGACGAGCGCGAGGCCGAGGATGATCGCCTTCGGGCCCTGAGGACCGCGCGGGAACCAACCCTTCATCCGGTCTCCGCCCTTGCGGAGAAGGTCTTCCAAATCCGGAGGCTGTTGCCCCGGGCCACGTTTACGAGGGCCATTCCCCCACGGGCTGTTGGGAGGCGTTCCGCCGGGCTGATTTCCACCACCCCAAGGCCCACCTCCGTTCCCGCTGCCGGTATTCCAGGGCATCGTTGTTTGTCCCCTCTGGATTTGATTATTTTGAATCACAGGTTTGCCGCATTCGTCCCAGGCACCTTATATCGAAGAGACGAACCCTGTCACCCGCTTGATCGGACCCACCGAAGTGAACTGGCGTAGCTATCTCTCCCGGATATCGGGACAATCTCCACGCGTGTCAACGTCCAAGGACGCGGGCGCAACCGATGCCGAAGCGGTTCGGAGCGCGCTCGCGAACCTCCCGGCGATCCCCGAACTCGGCGGCTGGACCGCGAAGGACCGGATCGCGGGTCTCGACGTGTCGAACGGGCGCGTCGTCCTCGCGCTCGAGGCCGCGCCCGAGCATGCGGAAGCACTCGAACAGGTGCGCGCCGCGATCGAGACCGCGATCGACGAAATGCCCGGCGTGACCTCGGTTCAGGTGATCCTCACCGCCGAGAAGGCCGCCGAACCGCCGCCGCGCGCGCCCCGCATCGGCCAGCACCCGACCGGCGGCAAAATCGAGCTGCCGGGCGTGGCGCAGGTGATCGCGGTGGCGTCGGGCAAGGGCGGCGTCGGCAAGTCCACCACCACCGCCAACCTTGCGATGGCGATGGCGGCGAAGGGCCTGAAAGTCGGCATCCTCGACGCCGACATCTACGGCCCCTCGGTGCCCACCCTGTTCGGCTGCGCCGACGCCAAGCCGACGATGTCGGACGCGAACAAGATGCTGCCGGTGGAGCGCCACGGCATCAAATTGATTTCCATCGGCTTCTTGCTGCCGCAGGACACCCCGGTGATCTGGCGCGGGCCGATGGTCGCGGGCGCGATCGAGCAACTCTTCCGCGATGTCGACTGGGGCAGCCTCGACGTGCTGCTCGTCGACCTGCCGCCCGGCACCGGCGACGCGCAATTGACGATGGCGCAGAAGGCGCCGCTCTCGGGCGCGGTGATCGTCTCGACGCCGCAGGACTTGGCGCTGATCGACGCCAAGCGCGCATTGCAGATGTTCCGCAAGGTGGAGGTGCCGGTGCTCGGCATCGTCGAGAACATGAGCTACTACGAGTGCCCGAACTGCGGCCACCGCGAGCACATCTTCAGCCACGGCGGCGCGCAGGTCGCGGCGCAGGATCTGGAAGCGCCGTATCTCGGCGCGGTGCCGCTGACCCTGGCGATCCGCGAGGCCTCCGACGCGGGCACGCCGATCGTCGCAAGCCAGCCCGACAGCCCGCAGGCCAAGGCCTACACCGCAATCGCGGAGGCGGTGCTGTACGGCACCGCCTCGTAAGCTTCAGAGGGTGATTTCGCCGCGTGCGTAGGCGACGGCATGTCCGGCGATGCGCACGCGGTCTCCCGCGTACTCGGTCCAGAGAAGGCCGCCGCGCGCGCTCGCCTGGCGGCACACCAGGTTCGCCTTGCCGAGGCGCTTCGACCAGAACGGCGCAAGCTGGGTATGTGCCGCGCCGGTCACCGGGTCTTCCGGAATCCCGACCTTGGCGGCGAAGTAGCGCGAGGTGATGTCGACGCCGTCGCCCCCCTTCGCGGTGGCGATGACGCAGCCGTCGGTGCCCGCGTTGGCGGCGGTAGCGATCACGCGGTTGCCCGCAAGCGCCGCGATCTTCGCATGATCGGGCTTGAGCGCGATCACTTCATCCGGCGTGTCGAACACGCAGATCCAATCCCGCGCGCAGTGCACCTCGCGCGGCGTTGCGCCGAGCGCCTCGGCCAAGCCTTCCGGCGCTTCCGCCGGTTCGGCTTCCCACGCGGGGAAGTCCATCACCAGCCGGTCGCCGTCGGAGGTGACGGTGAGCAGGCCGGAAAGGGTATGGAAGCGCCACGGCGCGGGGAAGCCCTGCTCGCGCAGCACGAACGACGTGGCGAGGGTGGCGTGGCCGCAGAGCGGCACCTCCACCGCCGGAGTGAACCAGCGCAGCCGCCAGTCGTCGCCGTCGGCGACGACGAAGGCGGTTTCGCTCAGGTTGTTCTCGGCGGCGATGCCCTGCATCACCTCGTCAGGGAGGAAGGCGTCGAGCCGCAGCACCGCCGCCGGATTGCCCTTGAACACCGTGTCGGTGAACGCATCGACGACGGAATAGCCGAGCTTGCGCATCATTCCTCCCGGTCGAGCTTCGCCATCAGTTCCACCCACTCGCGCTTCGACATGCCGCTCTGGTCCTGGGTCATCGGCTGGCCCGCGATCAGCGCCTTGATCACGTCGAGGTCCTTGGCGGAGAACGCCGCGCCGCCCATGCGGTAGTCGCGGAACGCCTCGAAGGTGGCGGGCACCCAGGCTTCCAGAACCTTCAGCATTTCCTCGGCGTAGACACGGATTTCGTACTGCGCGTGCGGATCGGCGCGCAGCGAGAGGAAGTGCATCAGGTTGTGCAGGTCGATCTTCCAGTACCACTGGGTATAGGTGTTGAGCGTCAGGTTCATCCGCGCGAGTTCGCGCGCGAGGCTGTCGCGCTCCGGGTCCACCGGATTGCCGTCGGCATCGGTGTTGAGGAGGTAGTCGTAGTGGTCGTAGCAGGACTCCGCGTCGGCGCGCAGCATGTTCAACACCGCCTGCGCCTGCTCGCCCTCGATCAGGTCGCCGCGCCCCTGGCGGTTCACCGACGACTGCGCCGCAAGCTGCTCGGGCGCGGGGATGTAGTATTCCTTGTCGAGGATCGAATAGCGCGCCGAGATCTCGTTGACGTTGGCGGTGCGGTGGCGAATCCACTGCCGCGCGACGAAGATCGGCAGTTTGACGTGGAACTTGATCTCGCACATCTCGAACGGCGTCGAATGGCGATGGCGCATCAGGTAGCGGATCAGGCCGCGATCCTCGGAGACCTTCTTGGTGCCGCGGCCGTAGGACACCCGCGCCGCCTGCACGATCGCAGCATCGTCGCCCATGTAGTCGATCACCCGGACGAAGCCGTGGTCGAGCACCGGCAGCGCGCGGTAGAGCATCGCCTCGAGCGCGGGAACGGTGGGCCGCAGGGTCTGGTGCGACTGGGCGCGCAGGGCGTCGATCTCGGCGACCTGCTCGGGAGAAAGCGACATGGGAGAATCCTCGAACGAAAAAACCGGACCCGAGCATAGCCGCAACGGCGGCTTCTCCTCCACACCTACTTTGCACCGGTTCATTCGCCGCACGGGGTCGCGCGAATAACCCTTTCGCGACGCGCCGGTTCGCCTTATATCTAGGGCGTCCAGCAATGGACTACGGTGCTAAACCCATGATGGAATAATCGTTACGGACCCGGGGGCAGTGCCCGGCGCCTCCACCACTCTTCCCCCGACGAACTCGGGGTCCTGGGGGCGAAACAGGATCGACGTGCGTGGTAAAGATCATGGTTGTGCTCGGCATGGTTCCGCCGATATCGGGCCATTTTTGTAGCTGCGAATGATAATCGCACTCAGGTTCTGGCTGCTGCGTAAGCGGTCTCCAGACCAAGCCTACAATTCCTAGTGCCTTGAGCGGTGCTAGGTGGGGATTGGGGCCTCCTAGCAACAGAAAGGCCCCACCTTTCTTTTTTCCTTTCCCCGCGTTAATCGGCTTTCTCCCTCGGGAGAGTCTCCTTAATATGGGCCCGTTCTCGGGCACCATACGCCCGCAATCCATTGCCAAGGCGAGCCGTTGCCCATGCAAGACGACCAGATTTTCGACTACGATGCGCTGGTGGAACTCGCGCTCAGGAGCGTGGTGCGCGAGGCGTTGATTCGCGCGGCCAAGCACGGCCTCCCCGGCGACCACCACTTCTACATCACCTTCCGCACCGACGCCGACGGCGTGCAGATGCCCGCCCACCTGAGGGAATCCCACCCGGAAGACATCACCATCGTGCTCCAGCACGAGTACTGGGACCTGGGCGTCGACACCGACGCACCGGACAGCTTCGCCGTGACCCTCTCCTTCAACAACCGCCGCGAACGCCTCGTCGTGCCGTTGATGGCGGTCACCGGATTCGCCGACCCCTCGGCCAAGTTCGGCCTCCAGTTCCAGTATGAAGACGACTTCGAGGATTTCCTCGACGACGAATTGGCGGAGGACGTGCCTCCCCCGCCCGCGCCGGCTGCGCCCGCCTCGAGCGACGAGCCACCGGCGACCGGCAGCGACCAGAAGGTCGTGGTGCTGGACGCGTTCCGAAAAAAATAACAAGCGGACCGGGACGCAGCGCAAACATCGATACAGGGAAGCCAATCCATGCCGTTTGATGCCGCCTATGCCGATATGTTCCCCCTCGCCCACGACGATACCCCCTACCGAAAGCTCACCGGCGACTACGTGAAAGTCGAAAAGCTCGGTGACAAGGAAATCGTCGTCGTCGATCCCAAGGCGATCGAACTCCTCACCTACGAGGCGTTCAAGGACATCAACCACCTCCTCCGCCCCACCCACCTCGCGCTGATGCGCAAGATCATGGACGACCCGGAGGCCTCGGCGAACGACCGCTTCGTCGCCCTCGAACTCCTCAAGAACGCCAACATCGCCGCGGGCATGGTCCTGCCGATGTGCCAGGACACCGGCACCGCGATCGTGATGGGCAAGAAGGGCCAGCAGGTCTGGACCGGCGGCGGCGACGCGGCGGCGATCAGCGAAGGCGTCGGGCGGGTCTACAAGGACCTCAACCTGCGCTACTCGCAGAACTCTGCCCTCGACATGTTCGAGGAGGTCAACACCGGCAACAACCTGCCGGCGCAGATCGAGCTCTACGCCACCGAAGGCGACGCGTATAAGTTCCAGTTCGTCGCCAAGGGCGGCGGCTCGGCCAACAAAACCTTCCTCTACCAGCAGACCAAGGCGCTCCTCAACCCCGCCTCCCTGCGCAAGTTCCTCTCCGAGCAGATCAAGACCCTCGGCACCTCCGCCTGCCCGCCCTATCACCTCGCGATCGTGATCGGCGGCACCTCGGCGGAAATGACGATGAAGACGGTCAAGCTCGCCTCCACGCATTATTACGACAACCTGCCCACCGAAGGCGGCAAGCACGGCCAGGCCTTCCGCGACACCGCGCTGGAGCAGGAAGTCTTCGAGATGACCCGTGCGTTCGGCATCGGCGCGCAGTTCGGCGGCAAGTACTTCTGCCACGACGTCCGCGTCATCCGCCTGCCGCGCCACGGTGCGTCCTGCCCGGTCGGCATCGGCGTGTCCTGCTCGGCGGACCGCCAGTGCCTCGGCAAGATCACCCGCGACGGCGTCTTCCTCGAACAGCTGGAATCCAACCCGGCCCAGTTCATGCCCGACGTAAAGTCGGAAAGCCTCGGCGGCGAGGCGGTCAGCATCGACCTCAACCAGCCGATGCCCGAAATCCTCAAGACGCTGTCCAAATACCCGGTCAAAACCCGGGTGATGCTCACCGGCACGATCATCGTCGGCCGCGACATCGCCCACGCCAAGATCAAGGAACGCCTCGACGCGGGCGAGCCGATGCCCGATTACCTCAAGAACCACCCGATCTACTACGCGGGCCCGGCCAAAACCCCGTCCAACTACGCCTCGGGCTCGTTCGGCCCCACCACCGCCGGACGCATGGATAGCTACGTCGACCAGTTCCAGGCGGCGGGCGGCTCGATGGTGATGCTCGCCAAGGGCAACCGCTCGAAAGCCGTCACCGAAGCCTGCAAAAAGCACGGCGGCTTCTACCTCGGCTCGATCGGCGGCGCGGCCGCCCAGCTCGCCAAGGAATCGATCAAGAAGGTCGAACTCCTCGAATACCCGGAACTCGGCATGGAAGCCGTCTGGAAAATCGAGGTCGTCGACTTCCCCGCCTTCATCGTCGTCGACGACAAAGGCAACGACTTCTACGCCCAGATCTAAGGGCGGCAAAACCCGCGGGCTCCGCCCGCACCCGCGAGGGGCCTCAGGCCCCTCGACCCCTTTTGTTTTCGCGCGCTAGCGCAATCCCCCCTCGCGACATCGGCGACAGGCTTATGGCGCTTCGCGCAAAAACAAAAGTAACGGGATCAAAGGGGCCTAGCCCCTTTGCGGGTCCAGGGCAGAGCCCTGACCTTCCTCCTTTTCTTACGAACGACGCCACATCCCCGCGCGCCGTGCTGTTGCTGGCGCATGGCGCGGGTGCGGCGATGGATAGCGAGTTCATGGACGCGATGGCGGCGGGGATCGCGGCGCGCGGCGTGAGCGTGGCGCGGTTCGAGTTTCCCTATATGCATCGACGGCGGATCGAAGGCGGCAAGCGGCCGCCGGACCGGATGCCGGTGCTGCTGGAGGCGTTCGGCGCGGCGGCGAC
>LUYR01000612.1 GCA_001603335.1 Rhodospirillales bacterium Alpha_05
GCGGGCACCGCGCTGCTGCGCGCGCTCAGCGCCTGCCCCGACGGCATCGCGCGCCTCTCCGACACCCTGCCCGGCACGCCCGAGACCTCCTGCAATCTCGGAGTGATCTCCACCGACGCGACGTCGGCGCGGGTGGTGTGCATGGTGCGTTCGAGCGTCGACACCGCGCGCGACGCGCTCTGTGCCCGCATCGCCGACGCCTTCGCCCTCGCGGGCGGCAGCGCCGAGCTGGGCGCGCCCTACCCCGGCTGGCAACCGAAGCCGGACGCGAAAATCCTGTCGTTGCTGAGCGAAACCCAGGCCCGCCTGCGCGGCGAGACGCCGGAGATCACCACGATCCACGCCGGCCTGGAATGCGCGATCCTGGGCGCGGCCTACCCGCGCTGGGAGATGGCTTCGTTCGGCCCGACGATCCGCAACCCCCACTCGCCCGACGAGCGGGTGTCGATCTCGAGCGTCGGCCACTTCTGGGGCCTGCTCACCCAAACCTTGGCGGCGGTCTGACCGACGCCGCCAAGGCAACCCGCTCGCTTAGAGCGGGTTGTTGTCGACCGTCGGCGTGAGGGCATCGAACAGCTGGCGCGAGTTGACGATCTCGCGCGGCAGTTCGAGCCCGGCGCGGCCACGGGTGAGCAGCACCACCGGCTTCTCCTGCGCCATGGTGATGCGATAGGGCTTGCCCTCCCAGACGAACGGATCGAGCGCCTTGGCCATGCCGTCGATGAAGCCGTCGGGCATCCACGGCAGCGCGGTGGCGTGGAGCTGCGCCTTCGCCTCGGTGAGTTGCTCGGCCAGCACCGCGTCCACCGGGCGCTGGTCGTTGGTGTCCTCGGCATGGCGCATCGCGCCCTTGCGCACCCCGCCCAGGTCCTTCATCGCGAAGCCGAGGTCGGAGATCGCCACCTGCTCGGCGGTGCGGCCCAGCTGCGCACCCATCACCAGGAGCGCCATCGCGGGCGGCAGGTTAGCCTCCATGGCGCGGCCCGCGCCCGCCGCCGCTTCCGCCATCGCCTGGTTGTCGAGGCCGATGATCTTGGCCTTGATGCCGAAGTCGATGGTGTCGCGCAGGGTGAGCACGCCGCCGAGGCTGATCGTCTTCGTCGGGTCGTCGATGCGGTAGTCGACCGATGCGTCCACCAGCATTTCGGTGGTGCCGTGGGCCGCGAGCGCCTCGGCGTCGCCCTCGTAGGAACAGGCGACGCCCTTTTCCTTGCACAGCCGCGCCCATTCGGCGAAGGCGAGGTGCGCGCCGCTGATCGCCCCGGAGAAGCGGGTGGCGTTGCCCGCTTTGTCCTCGGCGTAGTCGGTGACCGCGAGGCGGTCGATGCGCCACACCGGCTCGCCCTGCTCGCTGACGACGAGATCGTCGATCGACCCGCCGCTGCCGATAAGGTCGACGTCGACCTTGCCGTAGGATACCTGGCCGGTCATCCCCAACGCCGCGACCTGGGCGTCGATGCGCTCGCGGACCTTCTTCTCGGCGGCGAATTCCGCCGCCTTGTAGCCGCCCGCGGCGACCACGCAAAGCACCCCGACACCGACCAAAAGCTTGCGTCGCATTCCCGTCTTCCTTCCTGAAAAAACATTGGATTCCGCGCCTCTGGCGCGTCACCCGCGATTACTGTGAAGCATCTCACTGACACTCAATCGCAAATACCTAAAGATGCTTTTCAACGCCTGCGACCAGCACCCCTCGACATCCCCTCATCTCCCGCCGGTCGCGGGTTACCATCCCCAAGCCCAAGCAGCCCCGGTCACTCCCATGGCCGGGGCTTCGCTCATCTGCCGAAGCGGCGCAGCAGGTGGGTGCCGCCGAAGCCCGCGGTCTCGAGCCACGCGCCCAGCTCCGCCGCCTCGTCTGCGAAGCGGAACGGCGGGTTGACCACCGCGACGCCGGAGCCGT
This sequence comes from Rhodospirillales bacterium Alpha_05, assembly GCA_001603335.1. Taxonomy (GTDB): domain Bacteria; phylum Pseudomonadota; class Alphaproteobacteria; order Rhodospirillales; family Rhodospirillaceae; genus Oleispirillum. Next base: position 1,904 of record LUYR01000612.1, read on the forward strand.
AGAGGCCGCGCCCGCTGTCCGGCGCGCGGCGATGCCACTCGCTCACCACCACCTCGGCGAAGCCCGCGTCCTCCAGGCTTTCGAGCAGCATCTCGTGGCGCATCTCGGGCAGCAGCGGATACCAGATGAAATAGACGCCGCCGCGCCAGCGCGCGTGCGCCTTGGCCACCGCGGCGGGGACGCTGCGGTATTCGTCCTTGACCTCGTAGGCCGGGTCGATCACCGCGACGCCGCGCTTCTCCACCGGCGGCACCAGCGCCACCAGGGCCTCCATCGCGTCGCGACGGTGGAAATGGACGCGCGCGTCGCCGCGCATCGTCGCCCGCAGGGTCTCGTAGGTGGCCGGGTGAAGCTCGACCGCGACGAGGCGATCGACGTCGCGCATCAGCCGCCGCGCCAGGGCGGGCGATCCGGGATAGCTGCCCTCGCCGAGCGCCGCGCGATACTCCTGGGCGAGCAGCGGCACGTCGCCGAGCCCGAGGAAGCGCGCCACCCCATCCGCCGCCTCGCCGCCCTTCACCGCCTCCTCGGCGCGGAGGTCGTAGACCCCTTCGCCCGCGTGGGTGTCGATGACGCAATAGGGCGCGGGCTTGCGGTTGAGCGCGCAGAGCACGCGGCTGAGCAGCAAGTGCTTGTGGACGTCGGCGAAGTTGCCGGCGTGATAGCGATGAAGATAACTGAGCATGAACGCCACAAAAAAGGGGGCAAGGCCCTGGCACTGTGCCAAAGCCTTGCCCCCGATGTCACCACCGAAATCAGGCGGCGCGGATTTCCCCGAGCACGCGGGTCATCGCGGCCTGGAGATCGTCGGCCTGCGCGGTGAGGCTCTTGGCCTCGCGCTCGACGTCCGACGCCGCCTCGCCGGTGCGCGCCGCCGCCATGGTCACGCCGGTGATCGAGTCCGACACGCGCCGGGTGCCGTCGGCGGCTTCCTGGACGCTGCGGCTGATTTCCGCGGTCGCGGCGGTCTGTTCCTCGATCGACGCGGCGAGGCTGCTCGACACGCCGTCGATGGATTCGATCCGCTCGCTCACCGAGGCGATCGCCGACACCGCGCCTTGGGTCTGGGCCTGGACCTCGGTGATCTGCTGGGTGATCTCCTCAGTCGCCCGCGCGGTCTGGTTGGCGAGGTTCTTCACCTCGCCCGCCACCACCGCGAAGCCCTTGCCCATTTCGCCCGCGCGCGCCGCCTCGATCGTGGCGTTGAGCGCCAGCAGGTTGGTCTGGCTGGCGATGTCGGTGATCAGGCCGACGACTTCGCCGATCTTCACCGCCGCGTCGGCCATGCCGCGCACGCGGTCGTGGGCGGCGGTGGCTTCATGGGCGGTTTCCCGCGCGTTGACCGAGGCCGCCTGAACCTGCTGCGCGATCTCGCGGATCGCGGCGGACAGTTCCTCGGTGGCGGACGCGACGGTGTTGACGTTTTCCGACGCCATCGCCGACGCGCTGCTGACCTCGCCCGCCTTCGCCGCGGAGTCCTGCGCCGCGTCGGCCAGAACCGCCGAGGCGGTGTTGAGCTTGTGCGCGGTCGCGGACACCTGCGCGACGATCGAGCCGACCGCGCTCTCGAAGTCGTTGGCGATCGCCAGCATTCCGGCACGCCGTTCCTCGGCGATGCGGCGCTCGTTCGCCTCCTGCTGGGCTTTCAAGCCCTCGCGCTCCTGGGCGTTCACCTTGAACACTTCGAGGGCGCGCGCCATGTCGCCGACCTCGTCCTTGCGGTCGCTGCCCGACACCGCGACCGAAAGGTCGCCCCGCGCCAGGCGGTTCATGGTTCCGGTAAGGTCGCGGATCGGCGTGCTGATCGAGCGCGCGAGGAACAGGGCGGCGAACATCGTCACCGCAAGGCAGGCGGCGGCATAGGTGGCGAGCTCGAGCGACGCCTTGTCGACCTCGGCCATCAGGTCGTCGACGTAGACCCCGGTGCCCGCGTAGAGGTTCCACGGCGCGTAGCCTTTGGCGATGCTGAGCTTGTCGACCGGCACCTTGCCGCCGGGGCGGACCCGCTGGTAGGTGAGGAACACCGACCCGTGCTTCTTCACCCCCTCGATGAATTCCTTGATGAAGTAGACGCCGTTGTCGTCCTTGGACTCGAGGTAGCTCTTCTTGTTTTCGCTCGCGGGCGCGGGCGCGTAGGCGCGGCGCACGCCGTCGAGGGTATAGACGTAAATGTAGTTGTCGTTGTCGAAGCGCATCATCCGGACCTGGTCGAAGGCCGCCGCTTTCGCCGCATCCTCGGTCATCCGTCCGGCCTTGTATTCGCCGTGGTAGCTGTCGATCACCGCGATCGCCGCATCGGTGAGATCGACCAGCTTGCTCCGCCGCTCGTCCATCATATGGTCGGAAATCACGCTGCGACCCGCAGCAAGAACGCCACAGAACCCGATGACCGTAATGATTACCAAGCTCGCCAATTTCTTGGCGATGCTCATATTGCCCAGCGCACTCATCAGATGAACCCTTCGCAAAGTTATCCAGCCCCACGGCAGGATATGCCTGTCGGAGGGGGAAAACCTTACATTTCGGGCATTTAAGGACGATTGTGGAGACGCAGTGACGGCCATCACGCCCCGCGACGGGTTTTACGCGTGCGGATCTACACCCTTAGAACCAAAACGGTTTTTCCGGTACTCGTGATCCGACGCAGCGCAACCCGTGCAGGTTGCGTGTCTCAGCTTTTACCCGCGACAGCACGCGCGACTCCTAGCTGGCGTGCGGCCCCTGCCCGACCTCGCGCCGGACCTGCCGCAAAAGCGCCATCAGGCCGATGCGCCGCTCCTCGCCGCCATCGAAGGTGTGCACGAGATCGCTATAGAGGCGGGAGGCAAGGCGCGCCTGCTCGCCGGGAGGAAGTTGCACCCCCTCCTCGCCCGCCAACACTGCGATGCCCTCGCAGATCCGCGAGAGCAGCGCCTCGTCGAGCCCCGAACCGTTCGTCGGCGAACCCGAAGGCGCCTCGCGTCCGGCGATCAGCCAGTCGAGCGACGCACCGAGAAGGGCGGAAATCCGCACCAGCATCTCGGGCGGAGGGAAGCTCACCCCCCGCTCCCAACCCGCAACCGTGGTCAGGGGCGCATCGAGGCGGGCGGCCATTTCCTTGCGCGCCATCGCGCCACGGGCCGCGATCAGGCGTTCGGCAAAGGGCGTGCGCGGCTTCAGCTTGCGTGCCATAGCCTCGCCTCCGCCACTGCGATACCGACCCGCGCATGCGTCAGCTCCGCCCTCGGCGTATGCGCGCACGCGCCAAAAGATAGCGCGCGCCAATAACTCAACTCAGGGTACGTTCGTTCGTTGATTATATTAGGAAACGCGCTTACCGTTTCACTGTACATTGTGTGTTGTTCCGCTTCCTGGCCCCCGAAATCCGGGCGTTTTCGATGTCATCCCGTTAAAACGCCGGAAGAAACAACCGTGTTCCCGCGCAATGCGGATAAAGCGCGTTTGTTGCTCTTTCGGAGGTTGCAGGCAGCGGCGAAGGGCGCATTCGTAACGGCCGGACGGGACCGACGACTCGCACCGGCCGCAGCCAGGGGGAACGGTGCATGCGAGGCTTCGACAATCTTCCCATGGGGCGGAAGCTGGTCTTGGTGTTCAGCGTGATTTGCGCGCTGGTCGGCGGGCTCGGAGGAGCCGCGTGGTGGAACACCGAGCGGCTCGGCAGCGAAACCCATCGGGTGCTCGACCATTGGCTGCCCGCGGTCGCGAAGGCGCGCGGCATGCAGTTCGAACTCCAGGGCCAACGCGTCACGGTCTACCAGGCGATCGTCACCGACGACGCCAAGGAGATCGCCGCCCACATCGCGCGGCACGACGCCTACCGCGCCGCATTCGCCACATCCCTCAAGACCTACCAATCCCTCGCCACCGACGCGGCGGAGCAGAAGCTGCTCGCCAGCATCGCCACCGCCTATGCGGAATATTCCGACGTCGCCGCGAAGATCCTCGAATACGCGAAGAATTTCGAGGACTTCGAAGCCACCGCCTATGCCAACGGTCCGGCGCGGCAGAAGAGCGAGGCGATTTCCGCACTCCTCGACCAACTCGTCGCCACCGCCGAGGCAGGCGCCGCCGGAGCGGCGCAGACCGTCGATTCCACCCGCGCCGATGCGCGGCTCGTGGTGCTGGCGGTGGTCCTGGTGGTGTTCGGCCTCGCCGCGCTCGCGGGCGTGGCGCTGATGCGGGGCGTCGCTAACCCGATCGTGGCGATGACCGCGGTAATGAAGCGCCTCGCCGACGGCGACCACCAGATTGCCGTCCCCGCCCACGGCCGTGGCGACGAGGTGGGGGCGATGGCCGACGCGGTCGAGGTGTTCAAGGAGCGCGGCCTCGCCGCGGCCCGCCTCGCCGAAGAGCAGGAACAGGCGCGCCGCGACCGCGAGCAGCGCAGCGCCCGGATCGAATCCCTCACCCACGACTTCGACCGGCGGGTCTCGGAAGTGCTGGACGTGGTGTCCGGCGCCTGCACCGAAATGGACACCACCGCCCAGTCGCTTTCCGCCACCGCCGAACAGACCGACCGCCAGGCGAGCGCCGTGGCCGCCGCGTCGGAAGAGGCGTCGGCCAGCGTACAGACCGTCGCCACCGCCGCCGAGGAACTCTCCGCGTCGATCGCCGAGATCGGCCGACAGATCGCCCACGCCACCAACGTCTCCCAAGCGGCAACGGCGGAAGCCGAGCGCGTCGACACGCTCGTCCACGGCCTCGCCGAGGGTTCGGCGCGGATCGGCGAAGTGATCAAGCTGATCACCGACATCGCCAGCCAGACCAATCTCCTCGCCCTCAATGCGACGATCGAAGCCGCGCGCGCCGGGGAAATGGGCAAGGGCTTCGCGGTGGTGGCGGGCGAAGTGAAAAACCTCGCCAACCAGACCGCCAAGGCGACCGAGGACATCGGCACGCAGATCGGCGCGGTGCAGGCCGCCACCGGCGACGTGGTGGCGGCGATTGACGGGATCGTCGCCCGCATCGGCGAGATCGCCGAGGTCAGCGCGGCGATCGCCGCGGCGGTCGAGCAACAGGCCGCGGCCGCCCAGGAAATCGCGCGAAACGTGCAGCAGGCGGCGGCGGGGACCGAGGAAATCTCGTCCACCACCGTCGGCGTGAGCCAAGTCGCGGGCGAAACCGGGGAGGCGTCGCGGCAGGTTCTCTCCGCGTCGCGCGCGCTCTCCGCCGAGGCCGAGAGCCTCAAGGCCGTGGTCCAGGATTTTCTCGCCGGAGTTCGCGGAGTTTAACGGTTTTTATTCCTGGCATTCCCCGCCCGGCGCCCGCTTCGGACGCCGGGCATTTTTTTCATTCGGATGCGCGCTCCGCGGGCCGCAACCCAACCCGCAGTCGTACGCCCGCCATAATATAATTAATTTTGCATTCAACCCGCGGTGGGGGTTTTCGTGACCCAGATCACACTTACCTATCGTTGTGGACCCCCGGAGATTACACGTTTTCAGCCCTTGCGAGTTCCCCCATGCATGTTTTCAGCAATCTCAAGATCGGCAAAAAGCTGATCCTCACGTTTTCGGTTTTCCTCGCCCTGATGCTCGCCCTCGGCGGCACCTCCCTCGTCGAACTCCGCAACATCAGCCAGGCGACCGAAGATCTTTCAGAAAACTGGTTGCCGAGCATCAACGCGATCCGGAGCCTGCAATACCAGCAGGCGGCGCGCCGTACCGCCTCCTACATGCACGTCCTCGCCACCGAGGATAAGGACATGCAGGAGTTCGAGGGGCGGATCAACGACTGGCGGACGGCGATGGAGAAAACCCGGGCGGAATACGAAAAGCTGATCTCGTCGCCCGAGGAGCGGGCGATCTATCAGAAGTTCACCGACCTCTCCAAGGACTACGACGTGGAAATAAACGCGGTGCTCCAGCTCTCGCGGACAAACGACAACGTCGCCGCGCGCGACCGGATGAACGGGCCCGCGCGCAAAATGAACCGCGCCCTCTCCGACACCCTCGACCAGCTCGTCGCGATCAATACCAAGGGCGCGGCGGACTCCGCCAAGCTCGCCGCCAAAACCCAGTCGTTCGCGGAAATCGCGGTGGCCGTGACCTTGGCGGCGGCGGCGACGTTCCTGGTGGTGGTGGCGTCGCTGCTGATCCGCGCGATCGCGCGCCCGATCGTTGCGATCACCGAGTCCATGGGCGAACTCGCCAAGGGCAACAAGGGAGTCGAGATCCCCAACGTCGGACGCAAGGACGAAGTCGGCGCGATGGCGGACGCGGTGCTGGTGTTCAAGGAAAACGCCCTCGAAGCCGATCGCCTCACCGCCGAGCGCGAAACCCAGCGCATCGCGCGGGAACAGCGCGCACAAGTGATCGAAAAGATGACCCAAGAGTTCGATGCCCGGGTCTCGCAGGTGCTCAGCATCGTCTCCGGCGCATGCACCGAGATGGACAGCACCGCCCAGTCGCTCTCCGCCACCGCCGAGCAGACCAACCGTCAGGCCACCGCCGTCGCCGCGGCTTCGGAAGAGGCGTCGTCGAGCGTTCAGACCGTCGCCACCGCCGCCGAGGAGCTCTCCGCCTCGATTTCGGAGATCGGCCGCCAGGTCGAGCACGCGAAGAACGTCTCGCAGGCCGCCACCGACGAGGCCGACCGCGCCGACAAGCTGGTGCAGGGTCTCTCGGAAGGGTCGGCGCGGATCGGCGAGGTGATCAACCTGATCACCGATATCGCCAGCCAGACCAACCTGCTGGCGCTCAACGCCACGATCGAGGCGGCACGCGCCGGCGAAATGGGCAAGGGCTTCGCGGTGGTGGCGGGCGAAGTGAAGAACCTCGCCAACCAGACCGCCAAGGCGACCGAGGAAATCGGTGCGCAGATCGGCGCGGTGCAATCCGCCACCGGCGAGGTGGTGACCGCGATCAGCTCGATCGTCGCGCGCATCGGCGAGATCGCCGAGGTGAACACCGTGATCGCCGCCGCCGTCGAAGAGCAGCAGGCCGCCGCGCACGAAATCGCCCGCAACGTCCAGAACGCCGCGGCGGGCACGCAGGAAATCTCCACCACCACCGTCGGCGTCAGCCAGGCGGCGGGGGAAACCGGAGCGGCGTCGCGCCAGGTGCTCGACGCATCGCGTTCGCTTTCCGAGGAGGCCGAGAGCCTCCGCGCGGTGGTCGAAACCTTCCTCTCCGGCGTCCGCAGCGCATAAACGCCGCCTGCCGGTTCGCGCGGACAAGCGGAGCCTTCGGGCTCCGCTTTTTTGTCGGTCGCGCACGCGAAGACCGTCTCGAAGTCCGCGGCGGACGAAGCGGCCCATGCCGACACCCTGGCGCAAAGCCTGCCTGAAGGTTCGGTGCGGATCGGCGAGGTGATCAGCCTGATCGACGACAGATCGGGCGTGCGTACCGCCTGAGCCACGGCCACGGAGGCGGCGGGGTGTGTTGCCCCGCCGCCTCCGGCTCAGGCGTTGCGGAGTTCGTCGAGGAAGGCGTCGATGCGCTGGCGCAGGTCGACGAAGCGGCGGCGCAGGTCGCCGCTCGCACCGGCGACGCTGTCGGCGCTGTCGCCCACGGTCCGCGCCGCACCCCCGACGTCGCCCATGTTTTCGGTCACCGCCTCGGAGCCGCGCGCCGCGTCGGCGACGTTGCGCGAGATTTCCTCGCTCGCGGCGAGCTGCTGTTGCACCGCCGCCGCGATCGCCCCGGCCACCGCGTTGATCTCGGTGATCCCCTTGAAGATGTCCTCGATGGCGCCGACCGCCGTGCCGGTCGCCACCTGCATCTGCGCGACGTGGGCGCCGATCTCCTCGGTCGCCTTGGCGGTCTGGTTGGCGAGGGTTTTCACCTCTCCCGCGACCACCGCGAACCCCTTGCCCGCCTCGCCCGCGCGTGCCGCCTCGATCGTCGCGTTGAGCGCGAGCAGGTTGGTCTGGCTCGCGATCGCGCTGATCAGCTCGATCACGCCGCTGACCTTGGCGGCCGCGCCGCGCAGGGTTTCCACCTGCTCGGTGGCCCTGCGGGTCCGTTCGAGCGCTTCCGTCGACATCGCGTTGGAGGTCTCCACTTGCCGCCCGATCTCCTGGAACGACGCCGCCAGTTGCTCCGACGCCGACGCCAGCGCCTGCACCGCCTCGGAGGTGCGTCGCGCCTCCTCGGTGGTGTCGCCGACGCGGGCATTGGTGTCCTGCGCGGTGCCGCGCAGGGTCTGGGCGACGCCGTCCATTGCCGAGACCGCGTTCTCCACTTCGTTCAGCGAAGATCCCACCTGGGCTTCGAGGGCGTCGGCGAGGGCGAGGGTACGGCTGCGCAGGTTTTCGGCGGCTTCCTCCCGCTCCCGCCGCGCCGACTCTTCGATCGCCGCACGCTCGGCTACGCCGCGGCGCAGCAGGTCGAGGCTCGCCGCCATCCGCCCCATCTCGTTGCGCAGGCCGAGGAACGGTACCTCGGCCCCGGTGTCGCCGTCGCCGATCTTCGCCATCGAATCCTCGAGGCGGCGCAGCGGCCCGGTCACGCCGCGCGACACCGCGAGCAGCCCGACCACCGCGATCGCCGACACCGCGGCGGCAAGACCGAGGAAGATGCGGTTGAAGCCCTGCACCTTGATGCGTACGGATTCGGTGATTTCGGTGCTTTCGCGCAACAGTTGGCGCGACGCCGCCTCGGCCGCATCGCGCAGCACGGTGCCGTCGCCGTCGATGATGTCGTCGAGGCGGTCGAAGACGCTGTCCGGCGCACCGCTATTCACCGCCTCGACCAGGGTTTCGCCGACCGTACGGCGAAATTCGGGGAACACCCGCTCCGCATCCGCGATCACCAGCTTCGAGGCCGGCGCGGCGGCGAGGCTCCGCATTTCCGCCTCGATTTTGGCGAAGCCCTGGGTGAGCGCCTCCAGCCGCTCCGGCGCGACCTCCTGGTCGGCGCGGTCGACGATGATATCCATCGCCGCGAGCAGCACCGTGATCGTCTCGATCTTCAATTCCGCCGCCGCATCGCGGCTCTGCATCGCCGCGTGCTGCCGATCCAGAGCCTCGCCGACCGCGCGGTTGGTGATCAGCACCCCCGCCGTCAGCCCGGCCATCGCGAGCGCGAGCACCGCCGCCAAGACCCCGAGCTTCGCCCGCACCGACCACCGCGTCCAACCCGCCATCCCCCGCCTCCTCTGCGCCTGTGCGCGCAAAAAACCAAACCCCGCACGTCCTCGGACATGTGGGGTTTGGCAATGGGGAATATAACCGTAATCCGCGCAAAAACCAGGAAAGCCCCGGCCTGCGCGTGCGACGCGATCAGGCCGAGCGGCTGGCCGGGTTAACGCCGGTCGGATCCTCCGGTGCGGGCTCGGCGTCGGCAGCGATCTGATCCTGCGCCTCGGCGCGCTGGGCGCGCGCATCCGCCTGGTCCGAAACCACCTCGATCACCGCCTTTTTCGTCACCACGCCCTGGAGTTCGCCGTCTTCGTCGACCACCGGCAGCGGGTACTCGGCCTGCAACGCCGCCGGGAGGATGTCCTCCACCGCGGCGCCCGGCTGCACCGAGGGCAACTCCCGCGCGAGGTCCTTGAGCGGCATGTGCTCCCGCTTCGCCTGCTCGAGCTCGGCCTGGGTGACGACGCCGTAGTTGCCCGGCTCGCCGGTCTGGACGTAGGCGAAGTCGTGCGGGCTGGCGCGCATCTCGCGCAGCGCGTCGTCGAGGTTCTCGGTGGTGATCCGCAGGCGCGGCGGCTTCATCACCGTATCGGCGGTCAGCACCCGCACCCGGTTGACGTCGCGGACGAAGGATTCGACGTAGGAATCCGCCGGATGCAGCAGGATCTCGGCGGGCGGGCCGACCTGGACCAGCGCGCCGTCCTTGAGGATCGCGATCTGGTCGCCGAGGCGCAGCGCCTCGTCGAGGTCGTGGGTGATGAACACGATGGTCTTGTGCAGCCGCGCCTGGAGCGCGGTGAGCTGGTCCTGCATGTCGGAGCGGATCAGCGGGTCCAGGGCGCTGAACGCCTCGTCCATCAGCAGCACGTCGGCATCGGTGCAGAGCGCGCGGGCAAGGCCGACGCGCTGACGCATGCCGCCCGAAAGCTCGTCGGGGTAGGAATCCTCGTAGCCGGCCAGGCCCACCGTCTCCAGCCATTCGGCGGCGCGGGCGCGGCGCTCGGTGCGCCCCACGCCCTGGATCGACAGACCATAGGCGACGTTTTCGACCACGGTGCGGTGCGGCAGCAGGCCGAAGTGCTGGAACACCATGCTCATCCGCTTGCGCCGGAACTCGATCAGCTGCTTGCGGTCGTATTGCAGGATGTCGTCGCCGTTGAAGCGGATTTCGCCGTCGGTCGGGTCGATCAGGCGGTTGAGGTGGCGGATCAGGGTCGACTTGCCCGAACCCGAAAGCCCCATGACGACGAAGATCTGCCCCGCCTCGATGTCGAGGTTGATGTTCTGGAGACCGACCGAGTGGCCGGTCTCGGCGAGAATCTCGGCCTTGCTCCGGCCCGCCGCGAGGAGCGGCAGGGCGGACTTCGGCTTCGGGCCGAAGACTTTGGAAACGCCGCGAACTTCGATCAATGCCATGATGCGCGTCTCCTTACGAATTGCGGGCGCCGCGGCGCTGCAAACGCAGGCCGACGGACTGGGTGACGCGGTCGAACACTATGGCAAGGGCGACGATGGCGAGGCCGCCGATCGCGCCCTGGCCGCTGTCGTTGCGCTGGAGGCCGAGCAGCACGGTCTCGCCGAGGCCGCGCGCGCCGATCATCGAGGCGATCACCACCATCGCCAGCGCCATCATCAGGGTCTGGTTGATCCCCTGCATGATGTTCGGCAACGCGAGCGGCAACTGCACGCCGAAGAGCATCTGCGCCCGGGTCGCGCCGAACGCGCGCGAGGCTTCAAGAACCTCGGCATCGACGAGGCGGATGCCGAGATCGGTAAGGCGGATCAGCGGCGGCGCGGCGTAGATCAGCGTCGCCAGGATCGCCGGAACCTTGCCGAGGCCGAACAGCATCGCCGCCGGGATCAGGTAGACGAAGCTCGGGATCGTCTGCATCAGGTCGAGCAGCGGCAGCACCGCCGAGCGCACCCGGCTCGACCGCGCCATCAGCACGCCCACCGGCAGGCCGATGGCGAGCGACATCCCCACCGCGACGCTCATGATCGCGATCGTCTGCATCGCCTGCTGCCAGACGCCGAGGCTGCCGATCAGCCACAGCGACGCCGCCACCCCGAGGGTGAGCGTCACGCGCCGCGACGCCGCATACGCCACAGCGGTGACGAGCAGCAGTACCACCACCGGCGGCATCCCACGCAACCAGCCTTCGAGTGCGACGAGAACCGTCAGCACGGTATCGGAGAAGGCCTCGAAGCCGTCTCCATAAGTCACGACCAAAGAGTCGACCGCCCGGTTCACCGCATCAGCGACCGCCGGGCCAAAATCCAGAAAGATATCCATTCCGTCCAATTCCAAAGAGCTGGAGTGCTCCGCCGCGCGGAGCACCCATGAATTTTCTTATTTGAGCGCGGCGTCGACGCGGGCGGCGACGTCTTCCGGCACCCAGGCGTGCCAGATCTCCGGGCGCGCCTTGAGGAAGGCCTTCGCCGCCACCTGGGGTGCGTCCATTCCACCGGCTTCGCGCATCGTCACCAGCGCCTTCGAAACCACCGCGCTGGTGGTGTGGTATTTCGAGAGGAACGCCTTCAGCTTCGGCGCCTTGGCGATGAACGCGGCGTTGGCGACGACCCACACCTCCATCTTCGGGAAGGCCACCGCCTTGTCCGGGGTCTTCGAGGCCGCCATCGCGTTCCAGGTCGCCTCGTCGTAGGCGGGCTCGTCCAGCATCACGCCATCGTAGAGCCCCATCACCCAGGTCGGCCCCCAGTAGTAGTAGAGGATCGGCCGCTGGCGCTTGTAGGCGGAGGCGATCGCCGAGGCGAGCGCGGTGCTGGTGCCGGGGTGAAAGTTGGTGAAGTCGTCTTCGAGGCCGTAGGCCTTGAGCTTCTTGCTGTTCACGGTTTCCGCCGCCCAGCCCGCGACGCCGTTGTAGAAGCGGCCTTTCGACGGTTCCTCGGGATCGCGGAAGATGTCCTTGTACTTCGGCAGGTCGAACACCGACTTCAGCCCCGGCGCTGCGGCGTTCGGCCCTTCGACGACGTAGCGCGGCACGAACCACCCCTGCACCGCATCGTCGAAGTTGATGCCGAGCTCCACCGACTTGCCGCCCTTGCGCGCCGCCTCCCAAGCCTCGGGAAGATTATCCTTCCAGAGCTCCATGGTGACGTCGATGTCGCCGCGCGCCATGCCGTTCAGCAACGGGATGGTGGTGCCGGGGAGAACCTCGGACGTGCAGCCGTAGCCGTGCTCGAGAATGAAGCGCGCCACCGCGACGTGGAAGGAATTCGAGTCCCAGTCGAGACCCGCGAACATCACCGGACGGTCGATCTCGCAGGTCGGCGCTGCGGCGCCCGCGACGCCGGGGACGAGCCCGGCCAAGCCGACGATCCCGGCGATTACGGACGTTTTCAACCTCATCGTGCTCTCCCTTGCGCTGTGGAGACGTGGTTACGCATCGAATCCACGAATAACCCGCGGGCACGCGGGTCGTTGCGTGGCCCCGACAGTGGAGCACCGAAAAACTCCGGTTTCGCTGGCACGAAACCGGCAACGGGGACGTCGGCGGCCAATACTCGGCAGGTTCAAAACAGAACTTCAAACCTTGGCCTCGGCAGAGAAAACCGCGAGGCGCAACGCACTTCAACCAAAGCCCGGAATATTACCGGGATACTTCCCCGAGGTCCCGCCTCGCGAAGACAAGCGAAGACAGGGACGATGCCAGAGCGTGACGCGGAATTTGCCGCATCTGAGTTGCAGGATACTATCCGAGACTGCCAGGGCCAACCTTTTTGTCATGCGAGGTGGAATTTAATTCCCTTTCGACAATCCCTCGCATTTACGCACCGCAGGGCTTGAACTCGCGAGTGCTCCGGGCTAGACCTGTGCGCCGCTAGAGACCCCATTCACGAAATGCCGTTCAAGGTCAGAAATCCCATGCCCGCTGCGCCCCACCAACTCAACGCCGAAACGCCCTGCACCCTCACCGGCAGCGAGGCCGTCGCGGCCCTTGCCCCCGCCTGCAGGCCTTCCGCCTGATCGTCGCGGCGGGCGCGGAAGGGGTCAACGTCGGCACCCTGCAGTCGCTGCTGGAAACGCCGGCCTCGACCCTCAACCACCACCTCAACACCCTGGTCCGCGCCGGCTTGGTGCGCCAGCACCGCCAGGGCCGCGAGATTCTCAACCTCGTCGAGGCGCCGCGCGTCGCCGCCCTCGCCGGATTTGTCGATTCCCTCGGCACCGCCTCGGACTCCGAGGCCGACGCGATGACGGTTGCCCGCAGCAACTGACCAATGTTTCGGCACCCTGCCGCAAGAATAGCCAGAATCTCCGCCCGCCCCTGCCCCGCCGATCCCCGCGAACCGCATGCCCGAGCGCGTAACGCTTCGGCGCGGGATTGGCATGGGGCGTGCAAACTCCACGGCCGTTGGATTTAGACGGATCGCGACGCGCCCCATTCACCGGGACGCGTGGCACTCGACCTAGGCCCGCTCGGGCAATTTCGAACCGGAGACCCGGACTTCCATGAAGAAGATCGAAGCCATCATCAAACCCTTCAAACTCGACGAAGTGAAGGAGGCTTTGCACGACATCGGCCTTCAGGGCATGACCGTGATCGAGGCCAAGGGCTTCGGCCGCCAGAAGGGCCACACCGAGCTGTATCGCGGCGCGGAATACGTCGTCGACTTCCTGCCGAAGGTGAAAGTCGAGTTGGTGGTTGAAGACGGCCAAGTCGAACGCGCGGTGGAGGCGATCCAATCCGCGGCGCAGACTGGGCGGATCGGCGACGGCAAAATCTTCGTCTCGAGCGTCGAAGAAGCGATCCGAATTAGAACTGGCGAAACCGGAACGGAAGCCATATAGCTTGGTCGACCCGGAAACCCCCGGGTTACCTCAGAGTTCGGGCCTTGGAAATACGTGGCGGCGCTGCACCCGCCAAGGCATCGCGCAGGCAGGGGAAACAGCCGCACTTTCGTTATTTATGCGTAACGGCACTTCACGAGGGAAGCATCATGTCCGTTGAAAACGTCCTGAAGATGATCCAGGAAAACGACGTCCAGTACGTCGACTTCCGCTTCACCGACCCGCGCGGCAAGTGGCACCATACCGCCCAGCACGTGTCGACCGTCGATGAAGACATGCTGACCGATGGCATTATGTTCGACGGCTCCTCCATCGCCGGATGGAAGTCGATCAACGAATCCGACATGGTGCTGATGCCCGATCTCGCGACCGCGGTGATGGATCCCTTCACCGCCCAGCCGCAGATGATCATGATCTGCGACGTGCTCGACCCGCTCTCGGGCCAGCCCTACGGCCGCGACCCGCGCGGCGTGGTGAAGAAGGGCCTCGCCTACCTGCAGTCGACCGGCATCGCCGACACCTGCTTCTTCGGTCCGGAAGCCGAATTCTTCGTCTTCGACGACGTCCGCTTCGACGTGAAGATGAACAAGATCGGCTTCGAGATCGACTCGATCGAAGGCCCGTACAACTCCGGCCGCACCTATGAAGAAGGCAACACCGGTCACCGTCCGCGCACCAAGGGCGGCTACTTCCCGGTTGCTCCGGTGGATTCGGGCATCGACATGCGCGCCGAAATGCTCACCGTGATGGGCGAGATGGGCCTGCCGGTCGAAAAGCACCACCACGAAGTCGCCTCGGCCCAGCACGAGCTCGGCTGCCGCTTCGAGAAGATCCTCACCGCCGCCGACCAGATGCAGATCTACAAGTACGTCGTGCACAACGTGGCGCACTCGTACGGCAAGACCGCGACCTTCATGCCGAAGCCGATCATCGGCGACAACGGCTCGGGCATGCACTGCCACCAGTCGCTCTGGAAGGACGGCAAGCCGCTGTTCGCCGGTTCGGGCTACGCCGACCTGTCGGAGATGGCGCTCTACTACATCGGCGGCATCATGAAGCACGCCAAGGCGCTGAACGCGTTCACCAACCCGTCGACCAACTCCTACAAGCGCCTGATCCCGGGCTTCGAAGCCCCGGTGCTGTTGGCCTACTCGGCGCGCAACCGTTCCGCCTCCTGCCGCATCCCGTTCGCGACCGGCCCGAAGGGCAAGCGCATCGAAATCCGCTTCCCGGATCCGAGCGCCAACCCCTACCTCGCCTTCGCCGCGATGATGATGGCCGGCCTCGACGGCATCCAGAACAAGATCCACCCCGGCGACCCGATGGACAAGGATCTCTACGACCTGCCGCCGGAAGAGCTCAAGGGCATCCCGACCGTCTGCGGCTCGCTGCGTGAAGCGATGCAGGCCCTCGAAGCCGACAACGACTTCCTCAAGAAGGGCGACGTGTTCACCCAGGACATGATCGACGGCTACATGGCCCTCCGCTGGGAAGAAATCTACCGCTACGAACACACCACCCACCCGGTGGAATTCGAGATGTACTACTCGGTCTGATCCCTCGCGGATCGACGGCACGAAGGACCGGCGCAAGCCGGTCCTTTTTGCGTTTCGGCGGAATACACTTTGATACACTTTTGCCGCGACAGGGTTTTCTGCCGCGGGGCGTTTCTTCTTCAGGGGTTTCTCGGGTTTGGAGAGACCGAATTTGAGGGAGAACCGTCATGACGAGTATTTCGTCCACGGACGCATCTTCGCAAAGCCTGCTGATGCAGATGCTGCAACAGATGCGAACCGCGGCGACGACAACCACCGAGACCTCCGCGACCGGGACCGACTCATCCGCCGCGACCAGCGACATCAGCAAGCTGTTCTCGTCGATGGATACGGACGGCGACGGCCAGGTCTCACAGGTCGAGTTCACCAGCTTCGCCGACCGGTTCGCGTCGTCCACCGCGTCGTCGCTGCTCTCGGCGCAGGAAAGCGCATCGTCTTCGTCCACCGATACCGACGACATCGCCGCGCTGTTCGACAGCTTGGATAGCGACGGCGACGGTTCGGTCAGCGAGACCGAACTGTCGAACGCCGTCGCCTCGGCTCCGCCGCCGCCGCCCGCCGACACCGCGTCGCTCGACGAGATGTTCGCGAGCTTCGACACCGACGGCGACGGCACGCTGAGCGAGGACGAATTCGACGCGGCGTTCGCGTCGATGAGCACCGAAGACACTTCGTCGACGGCCTCGACGTCGTCGTCCGCCTCGGCAAGCGGCGGCACCCAGACCTACGATCCGCTCGACACCAACGAGGACGGCACGGTTTCCGCCACCGAACGGTTGGCGGGTCAGTCGCATTCGGTCTCGGCGCTGTCGAACAAGCTCGGCAGCGGCGTGATGAGCACCCTGCTCGACACCTTGGGCGTCGCCGCCTGATACTCCGGCGGGGCGGCGACGCCCGCCCCGCCTTCTATTTCGAAACGCCCCTGACCTTTTCGAAGGTGCGCAGCCCACCAAGCCCAAGCATACCGAACATCAGTTCCCAGAGCATGTCGTCGAGGGTCGGCGGCGCCTGGATCGGGTGCCCGGCGAGATCGCACGCCCAGACCGCGAGCGGCCCGACGACGAACTGGATCGCCAGCGCCGCGCCGCACACCCAGCCGATCCACGG
>LUYR01000613.1 GCA_001603335.1 Rhodospirillales bacterium Alpha_05
GGCAGCGGCGAAAGGCCCGCCGGAAAGCCGGTCGCCACGGAGGCCACGGGAATGCCGGAACCTTCGAGTGCGCGGACCGCGTGGGGCACCATGGTCGGGTAGACGCAGACCGCCCCAACGGTGAGCCTTTCGACGCCCAGCGCCTCCAGAAGATCGGCCCGCACCGGCGTTCGTGCCTTGGCGCAGAGCCTGTTGACGCGGCCTTCCGTGTCGTCGCCGGCAAGCGTGGTCAAATCGATGCAGGAGACAGCGCGCAGAAGCCAGGCGGCCTGCCATTCCTTCTTGACCGTTCGCCGGGTGGGCAGCGTGGCCGCGCGGCGCTCGGCGGCGCTGAGGTTCACCACATGACCCTCGAACCAGTCGAGCGTGAGGGGCGTGCCCTCCGGGCGGGGAAAATGATCTGTCATTTCGAAATCCAGCATTTGGCGATTGGTTCAGGTCCGACCGCGACGAATGTCGATGAAGCGATTGAGCAGGATCGCGGCGACGATGATAAGGCCTGTCACGGTCATCTGGTAGAAGGAGCCGAGGCCGAGCAGATTGAAGATGTTGCGCAGGACCTGCAACAGCATCACGGCGAAAAACGTGCCGAGCACCCCGCCCCTGCCGCCGAAGAGCGAGGTCCCTCCCAGCACCACAGCGGCGATGGCATCGAGCTCCAATCCCTGAGCCGCCGTCGGCTGGCCAATGCGCAGGCGCGAGGTCAGAAGAATGCCGGCAAGCGCGCTCATGATGCCCGATACGGTGAAGACCATGACCAGAATGCGCGTGGTCGGAAGACCCGAAAGGCGCGATGCTTCCGCGTTGCCACCCGTCGCGTAAACGGATTCGCCGAACACAGTGAGGCGCAAAAGGGCGCCGGCGGCAATGCACAGCACGATGAAGATCAGGCCCATGGAGCTGATCTGGAGACCGGGCAGAACCGGCACCATTGTGGAGGAGATCGCGCCGAAGCCCTGCGGCAGTCCTGAAACTGGCACGCCATCGGTCATGAGATAGGTGATGCCCCGGAACGAGACCAGACCGGCCAGCGAGACGATGAAGCTCGGCACCTCGGCAAGCGCACTGATAAGGCCAATCGTAGCGCCCGCAATCGCGCCGGCCAATATGGTGATCGCGATTGCCGGCAGGATCGGCATTCCGTCGGAAAGAAGCACGGCTGCGAGCATGCCGCACAATGCCACCACCGAACCAACCGAAAGATCGATATTGCCGGTCAGGATGACGAAGGTCATGCCGATGGCGACGACGCCCACCACGGCTGCCTGCTGGAAAAGGTTGGCGATGTTGGTGGCCGTCAGGAAGTTGGGTGACAGGGTCGCCGCAATCGCCACCACGACCAGGAAGATGAGGATGAAGTTGTATTCGATCGCCAGATCGATGAGGCGGCGTCCGGGGCGCCGCGCGGGCGCTGCTCCCGTCACGGTCTCAGTCATGGTGATGTTCTCCAAGAATCTGATGCTTCAGGATCGTGTCCTGATCGGTGATGGCCGGGTCGAAACGCGCAATGTTGCGCCCCTCGTGAAAGACCCAGATCGTATCGCAGGCCGCATAGAGTTCCTCAAGTTCCGAGGAAGCGACGATGACGGCGGCGCCATTGGCGGCTAGTTCGGAAACCAGGCGGTAAAGATCGGCCTTGGCGCCAATGTCCAGCCCCCGCGATGGCTCGTCCAGCAGAAGCAGATCGGCACCCTTGATGATCCATTTGGCGAGCACGACCTTCTGCTGGTTGCCGCCTGAAAGCTGGATCACCTTTTGCTCCGGCGCGCCATATTTGGTCGAGAGCTGCTTTAGAACCGGTTCGGTTCGCGCCTTCAGGTCGCCGTGACGCGCCCAGAACCGGCCCTGCATGGTGGGCAAGGTGGCGTTGCGATAGATTGGCGCATCGAGAATCAGCCCCTCCGTCTTGCGGCTTTCCGGCACGAGGCCAAGGCCGGCGCGGATCGCATCCCGCGGCGTCCTGGGCGCATAGGGCCCTCCATGCAGGATCATCTCTGCCTCGCATGGCTGCGCGCCGAACAGCGAGCGCAGGAACGAGGTGCGGCCCGACCCGTTCAGCCCGGTGAGGCCTGCGATCTCGCCACGGCGCAGCTCGAAACCGCGAATGTCGAGTCCTTGCGGACCTTTAAGCCGCTCGACGCTCAAGACCACCTCGCCGGTGACCGGCGGACGCTCGCGCCGCTCAACGAAGGCCCTGTCACGACCCAGGATCGCCTCGACAAGCGCACTGTCGGGAGTGCCATCGACGTCGAAGGTCTCGATGGTGCGCCCACCGCGCAGGACGGTGACGCGGTCGCCGATCTCCCGCAGTTCGCCAAGCCGATGGCTGACATAAAGGATCGCCACATCCTGTGCGGTCAGCTCGCGGATCACGCGGAAGACGGCTTCCAGCTCGGTTTCATTGAGGGCGGCCGAAGGCTCATCCATGATGATGACCTTGGCGTCGCGCGTCAGCGAGCGGGCAATCGCGGTGAGCTGCTGGTTGGCGATGGACAGGCTTCCGACCCGGTCGTCGGGCGAGAAATTCGCGCCCACGCGGGCCAGCGCCTTTACGGCTTTCATCCGGCGTGCACGCTTGTCCAGGAAGCCGAAGCGGGATGGCGGATGCCCCAGAAACAGATTTTCGGCGACGGTGAGTTGCGGCACCAGATCCAGTTCCTGATAGATCATGGAGATGCCGGCCGCCGCCGCCTCGACAGGCGCGCGAAAATTGACCTTCTGTCCCTCGATGCGGATTTCGCCGCCCGATGGCGACAGGGCGCCGGCGATGAGCTTCAGGAAGGTGGACTTTCCGGCGCCATTGGCACCCAGAAGGCAATGAACCTCGCCCTTGCGCACGGAGACGGTTGCCTGTTCCAGCGCCACGATATTGGGCGGAAAGCGCTTGGAGAGATTTTCGATCGTCAGCAAATCCGCCATCAGGCCGCCTCCTCGAGTATCCGGCGAGCCGTGCCCTCGTCGGTCACGAGATCGGTGACATAGCCTGCACCGAGACAGGCAGCGGCGATCAGGTGCTTGTCCTCCCCCGCCGCAACACCGATGACGCGCTCCTTGCGCGACAGCGCCTCGAGCCGCAGGCCGATGGTGCGGTCATCCAGATGCGTGTCGGCGATGCGGCCCTGCCGGTCGACGAAACGGCCCATGATGTCGCCCACCGAATTGAGCTTGCGCAGCCGGGCGATGTCGTCCTCGTCCAGATAGCCGGAGCCGAGGAGAACCGACTGGTGCGTCAGTCCGCCAAGGCCGAAGCAGAGGACAGGCGCCTCCTCGGCCAGGCTCAGGACACGTTCGATGATCGGGTCCTGCTCCAGCGCATCGCGCGTGGAGCGCGACCCCATGATCGCCGGCACCGGCAAAAGTGTGGCGCGCCCGCCAGCGGACTGGGCGAACTCCTCGGCCACGGCGGAATTGCGGCTGGTCGTCGTGGTCAGCGCGGTCGATCCATTGACGAGGACCACGTGAAGCCCCGGACACCAGTCTTTGGGAAGAGCTCGCGCCACAGCCGCCATGGTCCTGCCCCAGCTCACGCCCATCAGCGCGGGTTTCGGGCTCAGGCTGACCAGATGCTTGGCGGCCGCCTGGGCCACACTGTCGATGATGAGGCTCGGGTCCTCGATATCTCCGGTGGGGACGACAATCACCTCGCGCACGGAGAAGCGACGCTGCAGCTCCACCTCGAGCGATGTGCGCCGTCCACCGCGCGGCGTGATTTCAATGCGAACGATACCCGCTTCCTTCGCCTCGGTCAGGAGCCTGCCCACCTGCCAGCGGGTCAAGCCAAGCTCGGATGCGATGTCGGACTGCGTGCGGTCAAGGTCGTAATAGAGCTTCGCCACCTGAACCATCAGATGGTCGCGTTGCTCATTGATCGGCAGCCGGGCGGCGTAGACGTTGCGTTCAGCCATGCTCACTCCCCCTCCCTGCCCATCTGACGGTAGGCGAGCTGATGCAGCACGGGACGCAGTTCCTCCGTCGCTTCGCGATAAAGCGGCAGGGTGCGCGTATACCATTCCGCCCTCTCGGGACGCGGCTCCAACCGACCGGCAGGCGCTACACAGGCCTTTGCCGCAGCCTGAAGGTCGGAGAACACACCGATTGCCGTGGCGCCGGCAACCGACGCGCCGACCAGGGAAAGATTGTCCTCTCGCGCGACCTCGACGGAGATGCCGAGCGCATCCACCGTAGCCTGCAGCCAGGCCGGATTCTTAACGATGCCGCCGGCCATCATCACGCGCTCGACCGGAATGCCCCTGCCCGAGAGGACCGAAAGAATGTTCGCCGAGCCGAGAGCGATGGAATCGATTGCCGCCGCGTAGACATCAGCCCGCGTGTGGCCAAGCGTCAAGCCGAGCAGCGCGCCGCGCAGGGCTGCGTCGCGATAGGGTGTACGATTGCCCATCATGTAGTCGAGGCCCAGAAGCCCTTCGGCCCGCGCCGGTGTGGCGGCCACGTCATCGATCAGCGCGGCATGCCCCTTCCCGTCGAGGCCGAACATCTCGCCCGCGAGCCAGTTGAGCATGGACCCCGCGGCAACCTGACCGCACTCGACGAGCCAATGCCCGTCCGTCAATGCGTTGGGATATGGCCCCCAGAAGCCGGACACATCGGCTTCTTCCGCCAGTTGCACCAGCTGGACGATGGAGGTTCCACCGATGAACAGCATGCCACCCGGCTCGACCGTGTCCGCTCCCAGGATGCCCATATGGGCATCGATACCGCCCTGGGCGACCACGGGACAATTGCTCAGGCCGAGTTCTGCAGCCATGGTCTCGCGCATCGGAGCGATGACACCGCCGACCGGCACGATACGCTGCGGCAGCCGTTCCTTCAGCTCGGGAATGCCCAACGCCTCATATATCTCCGGCACGAAACGCTGCTCGGCGCTGTCGTAATTCCATTTGCAGGCCGCGTTCATGCGCGAGCCCACCCATTCTCCCGTGAGGTCGAAATTGACGTAATCGAGCGCTTCGCAGACCACTTCGGCCCTTGCCCAGACTTCCGGCTGATGGCGCTTCAGCCACATGGATTTGGGCACCAGCCATTCCACCGCGTCGGAACCACCGCAATAGCGCATGACGGGATGGTCGAGCGCAGCGGTCTCCCGCGCCTCGGCCTCAGCCCGGCAATCCATCCAGAGAAGTGCCGGCGCAATGGGCGTTCCATCGCGCAGGCAGATTGCGACCGTCGAGGCAGTCGTGGCGGTGCAGACGGCATCCACGGTCGTTGAGCCCGTCTTTTCAAGGACAGCGCGGCCGGCGGCACGCAAGGCAGCGCGCCATTCCTGCGGCGATTGCTCCGCCCAGCCGGCATGGGGATAACGGGTGGCGTAAGGAGCGTCTTCCTGACCCAGCATCTGCCGCCGGTCGGTGTCGTAC
>LUYR01000614.1 GCA_001603335.1 Rhodospirillales bacterium Alpha_05
CGGCGCGCTCGACCGCGGCGACGGCGGTGGCGACCTCGTCGCGGAACACCTCCCCCGCCTCGGTGATCTCGGTCTTGCGGCGATTGCGTTCGAACAGGCGCACCCCGAGCTCGGCCTCGAGCGCGCGGATCTGGAGGCTCAAGGCGGGCTGGCTGAGGTGGACGCGCTCGGCGGCGCGGCTGAAGTGCAGGGTCTCGGCGAGCGCGAGAAAGCTGCGGATCTGGCTGAGTTCCATGGTGCGGCTCCGGTCGGACGGGACCAGGATCGGGCGCGGCGTCTTATTTGTCAAACCTATCACTGGATAGCGAATGACAATTTTACTTTCGCCCGCGCCGATCCCACCTTGGTCTCATGGGCTCTGACCAGGCCCGGTGTTCCCAATCAGACCCCCGGGAACAGATCAACTGTCCCCGCGGGACGGCCCCACGCCGTTCCCGCGGGCGATCCACCGGCCGCGTCGGCGAGAAACCGGAAAGGTCTCGGCCGATCCGCTCGTTTCGCTCCCCCTGAAGTCGACGCGGCCGTGGGGTTTCGCGATTTTTCTCCCCTCGTCGTATCGGGTTTCGCCACCGCGCGCTTATCTTAGGAGTGCCGCCCGCGCTTCGGCGCCGGGGCGGCGCGAGCATCTTTACGAAGCCGCGCGCGGATGGCATAGTCCGCCACGGCGGTGGGCCCCTGCGGCAACCGACGACAAGGAGACGAGCATGAACCTGGGCACGCGCCTGTATACCTGGCTGCGCGGCGAATTCGTCGGCGAGGATACCTTCGGCAATCGCTACTTCCGCGAGCGCCGTGCGGTGCGCGGCCGCAAGGAACGCCGCTGGGTGATGTACAACGGCGCGCTCGAAGCCTCGAAGGTTCCGCCCGAATGGCATGCTTGGCTGCACTTCAGCGCCGACGCGCCGCTTGAAGGCAAGCGCCAGGTCTGGCAGAAGTCGCACCGACCCAATCTTACCGGCACCAAGTTCGCCTACTTCCCGCCCGGTCACGACCGGCGCGGCGGCAAGCGCGACAAGGCGACCGGCGACTACGAATCCTGGCGTCCGTCCTGACGCCTTAGAGGAAATACACCCGTGCAATTCGGTGAACGCGAGGATATCGGCCTGGGCGTCCTGGTCTGCCTTTTGGGCGGCTTGGCGTTGGCGTGGCTGCATGGA
This sequence comes from Rhodospirillales bacterium Alpha_05, assembly GCA_001603335.1. Lineage (GTDB taxonomy): Bacteria > Pseudomonadota > Alphaproteobacteria > Rhodospirillales > Rhodospirillaceae > Oleispirillum. The sequence goes on from LUYR01000614.1 coordinate 1,158, forward strand.
CGCAACACCGCGCCCGAGATCGACGGCTACCCGCTCTACGCCGGCTTCCAGCGCAGCGATGGCCTGCTGGAGGGCGCCCCGGTGCGCCTCGCCGGCATCGACGTCGGCGTGGTCCAGGGCCTCGAACTCAAGGGCGGCTTCCAGTCGCGCGCGACGCTCCTGATCGACACCGGCATCAAGGTGCCGACCGACTCCGCCGCGGTGATCCACACCGACGGCCTGTTCGGCGCGAAGTACGTCGAGCTCGAACCCGGCGGCGCGATGGACATGCTCGACTCCGGCGACGCCTTCGCGTTCACCCAGGATTCGCTGATCGTCGAAGACCTGCTGCAGCGCCTGGTGGCGATGGCGAAGTCGCAACAGGCGCGCTGCGCCGACGTGATGTCGCAGCAGCCCCAAGCCCAGCCCTCCCAGCCCGACGCGGCGCCTGCGCTCACGCCGTTGCTGCCACCCGACGAAAAGAAGGACTAGACCATGCGCAAACCGGTGATCGAAAGCATCATGGGCGCGGTGGTGCTGCTGGTGGCGGCCTACTTCCTGGTGTTCGCCTATACCTCGGCGCACCAGCGCCAGGTCGACGGCTACCATCTCACCGCGAAGTTCCTCAAGGTCGGCGGCCTGCGGGTCGGGTCGGACGTGCGGATCAGCGGCATCAAGGTCGGCTCGGTGGTCGACGAACGCCTCGACCAGACGACCTACGAGGCCGCGCTCACCTTGAGCATCCGTCCCGACATCCAGCTGCCGTCGGACACCGTTGCCTCGATCGCGACGCAAGGTCTGCTCGGCGACAAGTACATCCGCCTCGAGCCCGGCACCATGACCGAACGGCTGCAGGCCGGCGACGTGTTGAAGAACACCCGCGACTACAAGTCGCTCGAAGATACCGTCGGCGAGTTCATCTTCCTCGCCACCGGCTCCAGCAACGAGGGATCGCGGCAGTGATCGGGTTGAAGCGCATCGTTCTCGGCTGCGCGCTCGCGGCCGGCCTCGGGGTTCCGACGTCCAACGCCGCCACCGACATCGACACCCGGCTCGCGGTGCTGCGTGGCCTCGACAAGATCACCGGGCGGATCACCACCCTGACCACGCCGGTCGGCGACACCGTGCGCTTCGGCTCGCTCGCGATCATCGTCCGCGCCTGTCGCACCCGCCCGCCGGAGGAACCGCCGGAGAGCGCGGCCTTCCTCGATATCGCCGACATCAAGCCGAACCAGCCGCCGGTCGACGTCTTCCGCGGCTGGATGTATGCGTCGAGCCCCGCGGTGTCCGCGATGGACCACCCGGTTTACGATATCTGGGTACTCGAGTGCAAAGAGCCGCTCTCGCCGCCCGCCGACAGCGGCAATCCGATCGAAACCGGCTAAGCCGACCCGAAAATATTTTTCGTTTCGCTCGCAACCTTTTAATCTCCCCAAACGTCTTCCGTTTCGGGGGACTAGGATGTCTCGCCTGAAAGATAGAGCGGGGCGGAATGGAATCGGATCTCGGACTGACAAAATCGAAAACCGGCATCGAAGGATTTGACGAACTCACCCTAGGCGGGCTGCCCACCGGTCGCCCGACCCTGGTGTGCGGCTCGGCGGGCTGCGGCAAGACCCTGTTCGCGTCGACCTTCCTGCTCAACGGCGCCCGCGACTTCGACGAGCCGGGCGTCTTCGTCACCTTCGAAGAGCGCGCGGCGGATATCGTCGACAACGTCGCCTCGCTCGGCTTCGAGATGAACGAGCTCATCGCGGCGGGAAAAATCCAGATCGAGCACATCGCGATCGCGCCGGCCGAACTCGCCGAGATCGGCGAGTACGATCTTGAAGGACTGTTCCTTCGCCTCGAGCTCGCGGTTGCGGAGATCGGCGCGAAGCGGATCGTGCTCGACACCATCGAGACCCTGTTCTCGAGCTTCCAGAACCCGGCGATCCTGCGCGCGGAAATCCGCCGCCTGTTCGACTGGCTGAAGGAGCACAACCTCACCGCGGTGATCACCGGCGAGCGCGGCGACGGCGCCCTCACCCGCCAGGGACTCGAGGAATACGTCTCCGACTGCGTGGTGCTGCTCGATCACCGCGTCCACAACCAGATTTCGACGCGCCGCCTGCGGATCGTGAAGTATCGCGGCACCGCCCACGGCACCAACGAGTACCCGTTCCTGATCGACCAGGAGGGCTTCTCGGTGCTGCCGGTGAGCGTGCTCGGGCTCAACCACAAGGTCTACGACGAGCGGATCTCGAGCGGCATCGCCGATCTCGACCAGATGCTGGCGCAGGGCGGCTTCCATCGCGGCAGCAGCATCTTGGTGAGCGGCGTCGCCGGCTCGGGAAAAAGCTCGGTCTCCGCGCACTTCGCCGAGGCGGCGTGCGCCCGGGGCGAACGCGCGATCTATTTCTCGTTCGAGGAATCCGCCGCGCAGACGATCCGCAACATGACCTCGCTCGGCCTCGACCTCGGCAAATGGATCGACGACGGCCGGCTCAAGTACATCGCCGCGCGGCCGACCTTCTACAGCCTCGAGATGCACCTCGCGGTGATGCTGCGCGAGATCTCGCGGTTCGAGCCCACCCTCGTGGTCCTCGACCCGATCTCGGCGTTCCTCGGCCTCGGCGAGCGCCTCGAAATCCAGGCGATGCTGCTGCGCATGGTCGACGCCCTCAAGGGCCGGGGCATCACCGCGATCTTCACCCACCTGATGCACAGCCAGGATGGCGACACGGAAACCGATGCGGGGCTTTCCTCGTTGATGGATGCATGGATTCTCCTGCTCAACCGGGAAGTCGCCGGAGAATTCAACCGCGAGCTCTATCTTTTGAAGGCGCGCGGCATGGCGCACTCCAACCAGGTGCGCGAGTTCGTCATGGCCGACGACGGCATCCGGCTGATTCCGCCCTACATCGGCGGCGGCCGCGCGCTCACCGGCTCCGCCCGCATCGCCGAGGAAGCCCGCGAACGCCGCGCGGAGGCGCAACGCCGCCATGAAAA
>LUYR01000615.1 GCA_001603335.1 Rhodospirillales bacterium Alpha_05
CGGTGATGCGCGCCAGCCCGGGGGGTTCGCCGCCATGGCGGGCGACGATCCCCGCCGCCAGCCCGTCGGCGAAGCGGCGGTCCGGGTCGATGGTGAACACCGGGCGCATGGCGCGCTCCTTAAGGCGTTTACTCTTCCGAGCTTGCGAGCAGTTTCTCGGTGGCGGCGATCGCCTCCACCGTGCCGACGTGATACCACGCGCCGTCGTGGGCGACGCCGCGCAGGCGGCCCGCCGCGATCGCGCGGTCGAAGATCAGGTTGTTGGAGAACGCACCCTCCGGCACGTCGGCGTAGACGCGCGGATGGACGAGCATCGCCCCGGCGAAGACGTAGGGCGCGATCCGCCCTTCGCCCGGACGCTCCGGCACGCCGTCGGGGGAGAGCAGGAAATCGCCGTGGCCGTCGTAGCCATGCGCCCGCGCGGTCGGCTGGAGCAGCAGCACCACGTCGACGTCGTCGGGGTGGAACGCGCCCCACAGGCGGGAGAGCGCCGGGTGCGGGCCGTCGCCCCAGAGGACGTCGGAATTCAGCACGAAGAACGGCTCGGTCCCGAGCTTGGGCAGGGCGCGCTTGACCCCGCCGCCGGTGTCGAGCAGGGCGTCGGTCTCGTCGGAAATCTCCACCTTCGGCGCGGCTCGCTTGGCGAGGTGGGCGCGCATCTGGTCGGCGAGGTGGTGGACGTTGACCACCACGGTTTCGACATTCCAACCCGCGAGGCGGTCCAGCAGGCGGTCGAGCAGGGTCTCGCCCGCGACTTCGACGAGCGGCTTCGGCAGAGTCTCGGTCAGCGGCCGCATGCGCTTGCCGAGACCGGCGGCGAGAACCATCGCGCGGGTCGGGCGGGGGCAATGCGGATTAACGGGTTCGTTCAAACGGACAGGCAAATCTCTCTCCTACGTACGGCGGCGGGCACATGTTGGGAAAACCATCCGGCCACCGGCTTCAATGCCGGGTGCGCCAGCGCCGCTTCGAGCAGCCGCCAGACGCGGGGTATGTGGCCGAGGTACTGCGGCTTGCCGTCCCGCTTGGCGAGCCGCGCGAAAATTCCGATGACTTTGGCGTGACGTTGCGCCGCCAACACCGCCCAGGCGGCGTCGAAGGCGGTGGCGTCGATCCCGGGGAAGGCGGTGAGGTAACGCGCCCGCCCCCGGGAAATAATTTCGGGTGCGATGTCGCGCCGCGCATCTTCCAGCAGCGACATCAGGTCGTAGACGCCGGGGCCGCGCACCGCGTCCTGGAAGTCGAGCAGGCCGCAGGCGGCGACGCCTTCGCGGCCATCGAGGCGCATCAGGTTGTCGACGTGGAAGTCGCGCAGCACCAGGGTGGCGCGCTGGCCTTCCAACTGCCGCAGCGACCGCCGCCACACCGCCTGATACTCGGCGATCGCGTCCGCGCCCAACTCCAGCCCGGCGGCGGGCAGGAACCACTCGGGCAGCAACAGCGCCTCGGTGAGGTAGCGCGCCTCGTCGTAAACCGGCAGGTGGTAATCGGGCGCGTCGTCCGCCGCCCCCTCGGCTTTGTGCAGCGCCACCAGCGCGTCGACCGCGAGGTCGTAGAGCGCAGTTTCGTCTTCCCCCGCCGCCAGCAGCTTGGTGAAGGTGCCGTCGCCGAAGTCCTCGAGCAGCAGGAACCCGGCGTCGACGTCCTCGGCGAGGATTTCCGGCGCGCTCAGGCCAAGCTCGCACAGCCGCCGCCCGATCGCGCGGAACGGCCGCACGTCTTCCTTCGGCGGCGGCGCATCCATCAGCACCGCGCGGCGGCCATCGCCGAGAACGCGATGATAGCTGCGGAACGAGGCATCGGCGGCGAGCGGCGAAACCCGCGCGTCCCCCCATCCGCAGGCGCTCAGGAACACCGCCCGCGCATCGTTTCGGGAAACCAGGTTCACGCTTCGCCTCCGAGATCCGTCCGTATCCGCTCGACCCGGCGCGCCCAATCCGGCCCCCGCCCGATCAGCCGCGCCTTGCGCGCGGTCGCGCCCAGTTCCGGCGCAAAGGTGAGTTCGATATCCAGCCGCCGCAACGGCAATTGCCGCCCGAGGCGCTCCGGCCACTCGATCAACGACATCGCCTCTTCCAACGCGTCGTCGAAACCCAGCTCCCAGATGTCCTCCGGTCCCTCGATGCGGTAGAGGTCGAAGTGCCAGATCGGCGTGCCCTCGCCCTCGTAGATCTGCACCAGGGTGAAGGTCGGGCTCGGCACCTCTTCGTCGGGGTCGGTCGCGGCGCGGAT
>LUYR01000616.1 GCA_001603335.1 Rhodospirillales bacterium Alpha_05
TGGAGCGGGCATCCGGCGCACAGGGTGGAGAGCAGGCGCGGCGCGTCTTCCGCCGCGATCAGGGTGTGAGAGCGGTGCATCGATGGTCCCCCAACTGAGATAGGCCGCGGCCGCCGCGCCATTCGGGGCGCGGCGACCGGTCCCCCAGCACCCCGGCGGCGCTCCGCGCGCACCGGGGTGGTTCGGTGATAACGCGATTGCGAATTAAACGCAACCGCATCACTGCCGCAACGGCAGGAGTGCCGCCGTGCCGAAACCGCAAGCCGCGCTGCGAGGGCGCTTGCAATTTGCCCCAACATCCGTTACGAAAACCCCCTTTCCGGGGTCTCCCGGAGAGACAAGGCGGAACGGGCTTTAAGCCGTGCAAGCGGCTAGGGCATGCCCCAACGCCAATGACAACACCAACGATAAGGACGTCGAAATGCCCAAGCTGAAGACGAAAAGCGCGGTGAAGAAGCGGTTTCGCCTCACCGGTACCGGCAAGGTCCGGGCGAACGTGGCCTACAAGCGTCACGGTCTCTCGAAGCGCCCGCAGCAGATGAAGCGGCAGGCCCGTGGCACCTTTGTCTTGACGGCGGCTGATGCCGTGATCGTCAAGAAGTTCATGCCCTACGCGTGATCGCACCGTACCGAAAGAGGTAAGAAATGGCTCGAGTCAAACGGGGCGTCACCACCCACGCCCGTCACAAGAAGATCCTGAAGCTCGCCAAGGGCTATCGTGGTCGTAATTCCACCTGTTTCCGCATGGCGATCGAGCGGGTCGAAAAGGCCCTGCAGTACGCCTACCGCGACCGCCGCGTCAAGAAGCGCAGCTTCCGTGGTCTGTGGATCCAGCGCATCAACGCCGGCGTGCGTCAGCACGGCATGGTCTACTCCCGCTTCATCGACGGCCTGAACAAGGCCGGCATCGCGCTCGACCGCAAGATCCTCGCGGATCTCGCCGTGCGCGAGCCCGAAGCGTTTGCAGCCTTGGTCGGCCAGGCCAAGGCGGCTTTGGAGCGCGCGGCCTGATCCTGCTCTAGGATCTCACGCGCCTCCCCAATCCGTTTGGCTGAGGGCCGTTCCCCCGGAACGGCCCTCTTTTGCATGGACGAAACCGATCCGGCGCCCGGCCGGAAAACGAAGGCGGAAACATGGACAATCTTGCATCCCTGCGCGACGAGGTCCTCGAAGCGGTCAACGCCGCGTCGACGGTTGCCGAACTCGACGAAGTGCGCGTCGCGGCGCTCGGCAAGAAGGGCCGGATCACCGGCATGATGAAGGAACTGGGCGGCCTCGACCCGGACGCGCGCCGCGAACGCGGCCAGGCGCTCAACGTGGTCAAGGACGAGCTCGCCGCCGCGCTGGACGCCCGCCGCCAAGGCCTCGAGGACGCCGCGCTCAACGCCCGCCTGATCGCCGAAAGCGCCGACGTCACCCTGCCCGCGCGGCCCGACGCCCAGGGCATGATCCATCCGATCAGCCAGACCATGGACGAGGTCATCGCGATCTTCGCGCAGATGGGCTTCGCCGTCGCCGAAGGTCCGGAGATCGAGGACGACTTCCACAACTTCACCGCGCTGAACATTCCGCCCGAGCATCCGGCGCGCCAGATGCACGACACCTTCTACCTGCCGCCGCAGGAAGACGGCTCGCGCTACGTGCTGCGCACCCACACCTCGCCGGTGCAGATCCGCACGATGCAGGGCCAGCAGCCGCCGATCCGGATCGTAGCACCTGGCCGCACCTACCGCTGCGACTCCGACATGACCCACACCCCGATGTTCCATCAGATCGAGGGGCTGGTGATCGACAAGTCGACCAACTTCGGCCACTTGAAGGGCTGCCTGATCGAGTTCATCGAGACCTTCTTCGAGGTCTCCAACGTTCCGGTGCGCTTCCGTCCGTCGTTCTTCCCGTTCACCGAGCCCTCGGCGGAAGTCGACATCGGCTGCTCGCGCAAGAACGGCGAGCTGCACATCGGCGCGGGCGACGGCTGGCTCGAAATCCTCGGCTGCGGCATGGTCCACCCCAACGTGCTGACCGCCTGCGGCCTCGCCCCCAACGAGTACCAGGGCTTCGCCTTCGGCATGGGTATCGAACGCATCGCCATGCTGAAGTACGGCATTCCCGACCTGCGCACCTTCTTCGATGCGGATTTGCGTTGGCTGAAACACTACGGCTTCCTGCCGCTCGATCTGCCGACCGTGACCGGAGGACTCAGCCGATGAAATTCACGCTTTCGTGGTTGAAGGACTATCTCGACACCGACGCCTCGGTGGACCGGCTCTCCGAGGCGATGACCGCATTGGGCCTTGAGGTCGAAGGCGTCGAGGACCCGACGGCGACCTTGAAGAACTTCATCGTCGCCGACGTGCTCGACTGCGTCGATCACCCGGATTCCGACCATCTGCACATCCTCAAGGTCGCCACCGGCACCGAGACCATCCAGGTGGTCTGCGGCGCGCCCAACGCGCGCACCGGCCTGAAGGGCATTCTCGCGCGCCCCGGCGTCGCGATGCCCGACGGCATGGTGATCAAGAAGGGCAAGATCCGCGGCGTCGAGAGCCAGGGGATGATGTGCTCGTTCCGCGAGCTCGGCCTGGGCGAAGACCACGCCGGAATCGTCGACCTCGACAGCACCGCCGCTGCCGGAACCCCGGTGACGGAGATCCTGTCCCTCGACTCGGTGTTCGACATCTCGATCACGCCGAACCGCGCCGACTGCCTCGGCGTGCGCGGCGTCGCCCGCGACCTCGCGGCCAAGGGCGTCGGCACCTTCAAGGACCCGGCGGTTGCGCCGGTGAAGGGCGCGTTCAAGAGCCCGATCGGCGTGCGCCTCGACTTCCCCGCCGCCGACGCCAAGGCCTGCCCGCTGTTCGTCGGGCGCTATATCAAGGGCGTGAAGAACGTCCCCAGCCCGCAGTGGCTGCAGGACCGCCTCACCGCCGTCGGCCTGCGGCCGATCTCGGCGTTGGTGGACATCACCAACTATCTCACCATCGGCCGCGCCCGCCCGCTTCACGTCTTCGACGCCGACAAGCTCTCGGGCGATGTGGTGGTGCGCTTCGCCAAGGACGGCGAGACCGTGCTGGCGCTGGACGGCAAGAGCTACACCCTCGATTCCGGCATGGTGGGCATTTGCGATGCGGCGGGTGTGCAGAGCATCGGCGGCGTGATGGGCGGCGAGCCCACCGGCTGCGGTGACGCCACCGTCAACGTGTTCGTCGAATCCGCGCTGTTCGACCCGATCGCGGTCGCCCGCGCGGGCCGCGCGCTTCAGGTGGATTCCGACGCGCGCTACCGCTTCGAACGCGGCGTCGACCCGGCGTCGGCGATCGACGGCATGGAAATCGCCACCGCGCTGATTCTCGAGATCTGCGGCGGCGAAGCCAGCGAACTGGTGATCGCGGGCGCGGTGCCCGCCGCCCCGGCGGAAATCGCCTTCCGCCCGAGCAAGGTCCTGGCGGTGGGCGGCCTCGAGGTCGAACCCGCCGAGATGGTCGGGATCCTCGAACGCCTCGGCTGCAC
>LUYR01000617.1 GCA_001603335.1 Rhodospirillales bacterium Alpha_05
CGCCGCGACCGCGCTGATCCAGGTGCCCGCCACCTCGGGCGGCGCGACGGTCACGGCGCGCGGGCCGGGCATCGCCGAGACCCAGGAGTTCGCGGTCGTCGGGTTGGAGCCGGACTTCTGGGTGCGTCGCGCCGCGGTCAACGCCGCGTTCCCCACCGGCCTCGACATCGTCTTCGTCGACCCGCGCCAGATCGTCGGTCTGCCGCGTGCAATTCATCTGGAAGGAGCGCCGCCATGTACGTTGCGGTAAAAGGCGGCGAAAAGGCGATCGACAACGCCCACGCGTTGCTCGCCGAAGCGCGGCGCGGCGATACCTCCGTGCCTGAACTCAGCATCGCGCAAATCCGCGAACAGATGCGTCTCGCCGTCGACCGGGTGATGGCGGAGGGCTCGCTCTATGACCCCGACCTCGCCGCCCTGGCGCTGAAGCAGGCGCGCGGCGACGCGGTGGAAGCGATCTTCCTGCTCCGCGCCTATCGCACCACCCTGCCCCGCCTCGCCGTCTCGCGCCCCGTCGACACCGCGAAGATGCAGGTGCGGCGGCGGATTTCGGCGACGTTCAAGGATCTTCCCGGCGGCCAGATTCTCGGCCCGACCTTCGACTACACCCACCGACTCCTCGACTTCACGCTGGCTGCGGAGAGCCTCGAAACCCCGGCCGCACCGGAAGCCGAACCGCCGGAAGACGCGGGCATGCCGCGCGTCGTCGACATCCTCGGCGACGAAGGCCTGATCGAGGCGGATATCCCCGCCGAACCCGACGCCGTGCCCGGCGACCTCACCCGCGAGCCGCTGGAATTCCCCGCCGGACGCGACATCCGCCTGCAGAACCTCGCGCGTGGCGACGAAGGCTTCGTCCTCGGCCTCGCCTACTCGTCGCAGCGCGGCTTCGGCAACACCCATCCGTTCGCGGGCGAAATCCGCGTCGGCGCGGTGGAGGTGGAGATCGTGCCGGAGGAGTTGGGGTTCCCGATCACCATCGGACGGGTCGAGCTCACCGAGTGCCAGATGGTTTCGCAGTTCAAGGGCGCGAAGGACAAGCCCGCCCAGTTCACCCGCGGCTACGGCCTCACCTTCGGCCACAACGAGCGCAAGGCGATGGCGATGTCGATCGTCGACCGCACCCTGCGCGCCGACGAATTCGGCGAGGAGCGCGCCCACCCGGCGCAGGATGAGGAATTCGTGTTGAGCCACACCGACAACGTCGAGGCCTCGGGCTTCCTCCAGCACCTGAAGCTGCCGCACTACGTCGACTTCCAGGGCGAGCTGGTCAACGTCCGCGCGCTGCGTCGCGCCGCCACGCCCGCGCGGCTGAAGGAGATCGCCGAATGAGCGTCGCTCTCGAAGCCGAGGCGAGCGGCTACAACTTCGCCTATCTCGACGAACAGACCAAGCGGATGATCCGCCGCGCGATCCTGAAAGCCGTGGCGATCCCGGGCTATCAGGTGCCGTTCGCGGGCCGCGAAATGCCGCTGCCCTACGGCTGGGGCACCGGCGGCATCCAGGTGACGGCGGCGGTGATCGGCGCGGACGATACCTTGAAGGTGATCGACCAGGGTGCCGACGACACCACCAACGCGGTGTCGATCCGCCGCTTCTTCCAGCGCACCGCGGGCGTCGCCACCACCACCGCCACCACCGACGCCACAGTGATCCAGACCCGCCACCGCATCCCGGAAACGCCGCTGACCGAGGACCAGATCCTGGTCTACCAGGTGCCGATCCCCGAGCCGCTGCGCTGGATGGAGGCGCGGGAGTCGGAAACCCGCAAGATGCATGCGCTCGCCGAATACGGCGTGATGCACGTGCGGCTTTACGAAGACATCGCCCACATGGGGCGGATCGTGAAGTCCTACGACTATCCGGTGCGGGTCGACGGCCGCTACATCATGGCCCCCTCGCCGATCCCGAAGTTCGACAACCCGAAGATGGACCGGATGGCCGCGCTGCAACTCTTTGGCGCGGGCCGCGAGAAGCGCATCTACGCGGTGCCGCCCTACACCCGGGCGGAAAGCCTCGACTTCGAGGACCACCCGTTCGAAATCCAGAGCTGGGACGACGGCTGCGCACTCTGCGGCGCGATCGACAGCTACCTCGACGAAGTGGTGACCGACGACAAGGGCGGACGGATGATGGTCTGCTCCGACACCGACCACTGCGACAAGCGCCGCGCCGCCGGGTATTCCGGCCCGATGGCCGCCCCCTATGCGGAGACGCCGAAATGAATTTGGTATCCACCGCCGCCCGCGACCTCGACGACGATCCGCCGCTGCTCTCGGTGCGCAACCTCGCCAAGCACTACGGCAACGCGCTCGGCTGCCGCGCGGTGAGCTTCGACCTCTGGCCTGGCGAGGTTCTGGGCATCGTCGGCGAGTCCGGCTCGGGCAAGACCACCCTGCTCAACTGCCTCTCCGGCCAGATCGACGCCGACGGCGGCGAAATCCTCTACCGCCACCGCGACGGCGAAGTCGCCGACTTCCGCACCCTGCCCGAACCACAGCGCCGCGCCCTGCTGCGCGGCGAATGGGGGCTGGTGCACCAGAACCCGCGCGACGGCCTGCGCCTCCGGGTGTCCGCCGGAGCCAACATCGGCGAGCGGCTGATGGCCGAGGGCGCGCGCCACTACGGCGAGATCCGCGGCGCGGCGATGAACTGGCTCTCGCGCGTCGAAATCGCCACCGACCGCACCGACGATCTGCCGATCCGCTTCTCCGGCGGTATGCAACAGCGCCTGCAGATCGCCCGCACCCTGGTCACCGGGCCGCGCCTGGTATTCATGGACGAACCCACCGGCGGCCTCGACGTGTCGGTCCAGGCACGGCTGCTGGACCTGATCCGGGGTCTGGTGGACGAACTCGGCGCGGCCTGCGTGATCGTCACCCACGATCTCGCGGTGGCGCGCCTGCTCGCGCACCGGCTGATGGTGATGAAGGGCGGCGAAGTGGTGGAAGCGGGCCTCACCGATCAGGTGCTCGACGATCCGCACCATCCCTACACCCAGCTCCTGGTGTCCTCGGTTTTGCAGGTGTGACGATGACTCTGATGCTCTCGGTTCAAGGCGTCGCCAAGACCTTCACCCTCCACACCCAGGGCGGCGTGAAGATTCCGGTGTTCCGCGACCTCGATCTCGACGTTTCGGCGGGCGAGTGCGTGGTGCTGCACGGTCCCTCGGGCGCGGGCAAGTCGACCCTGCTGCGCGCGATGTACGCCAACGTCCTTCCCGACGCCGGGGAAATCCGGGTGCGCCACGGCGGCCGCATGGTCGATCTGGCAAGCGCCTCCAGCCGCACGGTCTTGCAGGTACGCCGCCACACCCTCGGCTACGTCAGCCAGTTCTTGAGCGTGATCCCGCGCGTGCCGACGCTCAACGTCGTCGCCGAACCGCTGATCCGCGACGGCCTCGACATCGACACCGCGCACGAGCGCGCCGCGGCGATGCTCTCCCGTCTCAACGTGCCCGAACGGCTGTGGAGCCTCGCCCCCGCGACCTTCTCGGGCGGCGAGCAACAGCGCGTCAACATCGCGCGCGGCTTGATCGCCGAGATGCCGGTGCTGCTCCTCGACGAACCCACCGCGTCTCTCGACGCCGCCAACCGCGACGTCGTCGTCGAACTGGTCGCCGAGGCGAAGCAGCGCGGCGCGGCGATCGTCGGGATTTTCCACGATGCCGCCACCCGCGACGCGGTGGCGGACCGGCTCTACCCCCTCACTCCCGCAAAGGCAGCGTGATCCGATGATCCTCACCAACGCCCGCATCGTCACCCCGGACGCGGTGATCCACGGCAGCGTCCACGTCGAAGACGGCGCAATCCGCGCCATCGACGAGGGCGCGAGCACCAACCCTGCGGCGATCGACCTGGAGGGAGACTACCTCCTCCCCGGCCTGATCGAGATGCACACCGACAACATGGAAAAGAACCTCGAGCCGCGCCCCGGGGTGAAATGGCCTTCGCCGATGGCCGCCGTGCTCGCCCACGACGCCCAGATCGCGGCGGCGGGGATCACCACCGTGCTCGACGCGATCAGCATCGGCGAATCGCACAAGGCTGGCCGCGACACCCTGATCGCCGACAGTATCGCCGGCGTCGAGCGCGGCCTGAAGGAAGACGTGCTGCGCGCCGACCACATGCTGCATCTACGCTGCGAGATCGTCGGCGCGAGGGTGATCGAACTCTCCCGCCCCCACTTCGACAACCCGCTGGTCAAGGTGGTCTCGCTGATGGACCATACGCCGGGGCAGCGGCAGTGGAGCGAAATCAGCCACTGGCTGCGCTACAACAAGACCGAGCACCTGCCCTCCGCCGAGATCGAAGCCCGCCTCGAGGCGCTGCGCGCCGCCCGCGCCCAGTACGGCGAGGCGCACCGCCGCGAGATCGTCGCCCTGGCACAGGAGCGCAACCTGGTGATCGCGACCCACGACGACACCCTACCCGCCCACGTCGACGAGGCCGCCGCGGAAGGCGCGACGATCGCCGAGTTCCCCACCACTCTCGCCGCCGCCCGCCGCGCCCACGAACTCGGCCTGGCGACGATCATGGGCTCGCCCAACGTCGTACGGAACGGCTCCCACTCCGGAAACGTCTCGGCGCGCGAACTCGCCAAGGAAGGGCTGCTCGACGGCCTCTCCTCCGACTACGTGCCGGTAAGCCTGCTGCACGCCGCCTTCCTGCTCTGGGAGGACGTCGGCATCGCGCTGCCCGAGGCGATCTCCATCGTTTCCGCCAACACTGCGAAAATGGTCGGCCTCGACGACCGGGGCCGCATCGCGCCCGGCCTGCGCGCCGACCTCGTGCGGGTCAAGGCGCTGCCGCACCTGCCGGTGGTGCGTCAGGTGTGGCGCTGCGGCAAGCAGGTGGCCTGAGCATGGCCGCCCGCTACGCTGTCTACTACGCGCCCGAGGCGGAAAGCGCGCTCTGGCGGCTCGGCTCGCAATGGCTCGGCCGCGATGCCGAAACCGGAGCGGCGCTGCGCCAGCCCGACATCCCCGAGATTGCCGCACTCACCACCTCGCCGCGTCGCTACGGCCTGCACGCGACCCTGAAGGCGCCGATCCGGCTTGCCGACGGCACCACCGAGGCCGAGTTCCTCGACGCGGTGGCCACCTGGGCAGCGTCGGAAACGCCGTTCACGCTGCCGCGTCTCGACGTCGGCAGCCTAGGCGACTTCCTCGCCCTACGCCTCTCCAAGCCTTGCCCGGAGCTGATCGCGATGGCGGGACGCTGCGTCCGCAGCCTCGATCGCTTCCGCAAACCGCCGAGCGACGCCGAACTCGCGCGCCGCCGCATCGATTCGCTCCCGGTAGCCGAGCGGGCGCACCTGCTCGCCTGGGGTTATCCTTATGTTTTCGAGTGTTACCGCTTTCACATCACCTTGAGCGACAGCATTGCCGACGACAAACTGCGAGCGCGGGTGCACGACGCCGCGGTGGCGTGGCTGGAGGCCGCGGAGCTCGAAAATCGGCCGATGGTGGAGGCATGCGTCTTCGTTCAGGCCACCGCCGACCAACCTTTCATCCTCACAAACCGCTTCGCCTTTTCCTCTTAATCTACTGATATAAATGTATCATGCTTGTTGCAGAACGCTTCAACGGAGAGGTTACGGAAATCGTCGAGAGCGATTTTGAGGGTGTCGTGAGACCAATTCCACCAGGCGATACGCTTCAGCGCTTCACGCACCGCCTCAGGGAAGCGATAGCGCAGGATCCGCCCCGGGTTGCCGGCGCAGATCGCATAGTCCGGCACGTCGTGGGTAACGATCGCGCCCGCCCCCACCACCGCGCCGATGCCGACGCTGCGCCCGGGCATGATCACCGCGCCATGGCCGATCCAGGCATCGTGCCCGATGCTCACGCCATGCGCGCGCCGCCAGTCGAAGAACGCCGCGTCGTCTTCGCCGAAGCCGTAGGCCGAGGCGCGGTAGCTGAAGTGATGCTGCGACGCGCGCGGCATCGGGTGGTTGCCGGGGTTGATCCGGGTGTGCGAAGCGATCGAGACGAACTTGCCGATCCGTGCGTAGGCGATCTCGGCGTCCTGGGCGACGTAGGAATAGGCGCCGAACTCGGTTTCGCTGATGATCGACCGCGGGCCGATTTCGGTATAGGGGCCGAGTTCGCAGGCGGTGACGCAGGCGGACGGGTCGATGAACGGTGCGGGGCCGAGGCTCTTGCTCATGGCTTTAGGCTTTCCAACAGGCGGTGAAACATGACCGGACGTTTGATCTACGTGATGGGCCCTTCGGGCGCGGGTAAGGACAGCGTGCTCAGAGCGGCGCGGGCACAAGCCCCCGACCGGCTGTGGTTCGCGCACCGCTACATCACCCGCCCGGCGGGCGACGCCTCGGAGAACCACGTCGCCCTGAGCGCCGACGAATTCGCGGCGCGGCAACTGGCGGGCGGCTTCGTCCTCGACTGGAGCAGCCACGGTTGGCGCTACGGCCTCGGGGTCGAGAT
>LUYR01000618.1 GCA_001603335.1 Rhodospirillales bacterium Alpha_05
CGGGGTGATCGTCGGCTGCGCCGCGTCCGAACTCCTCGGCCACCCGTTCGAGCGCCTCGGCACCGCCGACGCGCGCCCGGTGCTCGCCGGGACGACGCGGGCGATCCGCCATCGCCGCCAGTCGGACGCGAGCTTCGTCACCCGCTTCCTCCATCGCCCCGACGCCGAGGAGCGCGACGTGCAGGTGGACTGGGTCTACCAGCGCCCGCCGAAGGGACGGCGGCCGATCCGCGTCACCGCGTTGATCACCGACATCACCGACCGCCAGCGCGCGCTCAAAGCCCTCGAAGACCGCGAGGCGCAGCTCGCCGAGCGCACCGATCTGCTGCGAATCACCATGGACGCCCTCGACCACGGCCTCGCCGCGTTCAGCCCCGACGACACCCTCACCGAGTGGAACGCGCGCTTCCCCGAGATGCTGCGCCTGCCCTCGCCCTTGGCGCGCCGCGACACCCCGGCGATCGCGATCTTCCGCTTCCTCGCGACGCTCGGCGCGTTCGGCGTGGGCGTCACCGAAGGTCAGGTGCGCGACCGCATCGACCGCCTGCGCCACCCGCCCAACCTCGACGACGTGCCGTGGATCGGCGGCCACCACCTGCGCTTCTCCGCCCACACCATGCCCGACGGCGGCTGGGTCTGGCGCATCGAGGACCGCACCGAGGACATCCGACTGCGCGACATCGAGCAGAATCGCCAGAAGATGGAGGCCCTTGGCCAGCTGGCGAGCGGCGTCGCGCACGAGCTCAACAACACCCTCCAGCCGATCTTTTCGTTGTCGGAACTGGGCTTGGCCCAGGCCGAGGCCGACTCGCTGCAGGCGCGCTGCTTCTCGCGCATCACCGACGCCGCCGAGCGCGCCGAAACCATCGTGCGCGGCGTGCTCACCTTCGCCCGCAACGCGCCGGTGGCGGAGGGCGACACCGCGATCATCCCGGCGCTGTTCGACGCCGTGGCGTTCATCCGCCCCGGCCTGCCCGCGCGTATCCGCCTCGACGTCGCGGTGGACGACAGCATCCCCCAGGGCGCGACAGCGCGCCTCGACCGCCGCGAACTCGGCCAGGTGCTCACCAACCTCGTCACCAACGCCGCCGACGCGATGGGCCACGCGGGCACGATCCAGGTCAACTGCCGCGCCGACACCCTGCGCTATCCCGCCGAGGCGGATGGCGAACCGGATGCGCGGCCGGCCGTCGCGATTGCGGTGGTGGATACCGGGAAAGGCATGGACCATGCCTTGAAACAGCGGATCTTCGAGCCATTCTTTACCACCAAGGATGAAGGGCACGGCACCGGCTTGGGCCTCGCCGTGGCCTTCGGCATCGTCCGTAACTGGGGCGGGCGCATCGACGTCGACAGCGAACCGGGCCTCGGCAGCACGTTCACCGTGTGGGTGCCGCTGCTCGAGGCTGAGCGGGAAGGATAAAATGGCGGCAATTCTTATCGTCGACGATAACAAACTCGCCTGCGAGGCGATCAGTTTGGTATTGGAATCAGCGGGTTACACCGTGCGGCAGGTGCACCGCGTCGCCGAGGCGGTGGACGCGGTGGCGAAGTCCGCGCCCGATCTCGCGATCGTCGACCTCTCCATGCCCGACGGCAACGGCGTCGACCTGATCAAAACCCTGCACGAAAGCCACCCGAAGCTGCCGATGATCCTCTACTCGGGTTTCTTCGCCCCCGAGGACGACCAGGAGAAGCGCGCCAACCGCATCGACGGAATCGTCGCCGTGTTCAAAAAACCCTTACGAAACGCGGACTTGCTGGCAGCGATCGCGCGCGCCCTCGGCCCCGCCGACGCGGTTGGGGCGAATTAACACCAAACGCAGTTGCATCGCGGCGGATCGGCGCTAGACTCGTTGCGCGGGCGAACGCAAACGCCCGGAGTGAGTCCCGGGGGAGCCTGATTTGGCCGTGAAAAAATCCTACACCGTGCCCTGCTCGGCGCGGTTCCGCGACGCGGTCAACGACCTCGCCGCCCAACGCGGCGTCAATGCCGCCGACCTCGCTCGCTCGATCCTCCTCGCCGTGCCCGCCGAAGTCGTCGACGCCGCACCCGACACCGGCGAACCCGGTGCCGCCGACCGCGAGACCGTGATCCTCAAAACCGGCCCGGCCGCCGGTCGCCCATGGCGACGCAAACCCCGCCTCCAGGTGCGCATGGCGGAAGGCACCAACCCGCTCCAAATCCGCCGCGCGCTCAGCCTCGCCCTCGCCCTCGCCGCAGGCCGCACCACCCTCGCCCTCGCCCTCGAACCGAAACGACCCGCGGAACCCAAGACCCCCGCCAAGCTCGACCCGGCGGTCGCGGAAGCCCTCAGCCGACTCGAACGCAGCCAGGCCGAGATCGAACGCCTGCGCTCCGTCGTCGCGACCCTAGCCTTCGCCCCCCTGCCGCACGGCATCCGAACCCGCGACGAAGCCCTCCACGTCCTCGGCTTCCCCCCCGGAATGAAACCCGCACCCGCCACCGTGCGAACCCGCTTCCGCATGCTCGCCACCATCCATCACCCCGATAGCCCCTACGGCAGCCACGACCGCATGAGCCAACTCAACGCGGCCGTCGATCTGCTGAAACGGGGATGAAACGGGTTTGGTGGGGGAAGGGGGAGAGCCGGGCTCTGCCCGGGCCCGCTAGGGGCCGGAGGCCCCTAGAACCCCGTTACTGGTTTTTGCGCGTAGCGCCATAAGACCATCACGCGGCGTGATGGGCGATTGCCGCTTCGCGGCGAAAAACAAAAGGGGGTTCGGGGCCCAAGGCCCCGACAGGGTCCAGGGGCAGCGCCCCTGGCCTGGCTTTGTCTCACTCCGGCTTCGCGTCCCGGGTGCCGGTGGTGAAGTTGCGGTCGTAGAGGAAGCTGTCCGGGTATTCCGGGTTGTCGGCGAGGGCATGGCCGACGAGGACGAGGGCGGTCATTTTGATGCCGGATTCGGCGACCTTGGCCTCGATGTCGGCGAGCGTGCCGCGGATGATCTTTTCGTCGGGCCAAGTGACGCGGTAGGCGACGATGCAGGGGCAATCCGCGCCGTAGATCGGCGAGAGTTCGTCGACGATCTGTTTGACGTTGCTGGCGGAGAGGTGGATGGCCAGCGTCGCCTTGGTCTTGCCGATGGTGGTGAGGTCCTGGCCTTCCGGCATCGGCGAGGTGCGGACGTTGGTACGGGTCAGCACGATGGTCTGGCTGATCGTCGGAAGGGTGAACTGGCGCTTGAGCGAGGCGGCCGCGCCGCAGTAGGCGGGCACGCCGGGGGTGACGTCGTAGTCGATGCCGAGGACGTCGAGGCGGCGCATCTGTTCGTCGATCGCGCCGAACAGGGAGGGATCGCCGGTGTGGACGCGGGCGACGTCCTGTCCCTTTTCATGGGCTTGGCGCATGACCTCGATAATTTCGTCGAGGTTCATCTTGGCGGTGTCGAGGATTTCGGCGTCTTTCGGCGCGGCGGCGACGACTTCGCGCGGCACCAGGGAGCCGGCATAGAGGCAGACCGGGCAGGCCTCGATCAGTTTCAGCCCGCGCACGGTGATCAGGTCCGGGGCGCCCGGGCCGGCGCCGATGAAGTGAACGGTCATCTTCAGTCTCCTCATGGTGTCGCGCCCATTCGGGCCGGGCCCTTATAATCCGAGGCGGGCCGCGGTGTCAACGGAAAACGAAATCTCTTGTCGCGCCGCCGCGCTTGCGAATAGGTTTGCGCCGCGCAGCGGTTATCTGCTAACCGAAGTAACACTGTTGCATACGCCCGTGTTTCCGGAGCCCCTTCGATGTCCGACAAACCCGCGATCCTGATTTGTAGCCATGGCAGCCGCGAGCCGCGCGCCGTGGAGGAATTCGGCCTGGTGGCCCGCGCGCTGGAGGCGCGGTTGCCGGGGCAGATGGTGGAGAGCGGCTACCTCGAATTCGCGCAGCCGACGATTTCCCAATCCCTCGAGACGCTGGTGAAGCGTGGCGCGACCGAGATCTGGGCGTTGCCGGGGATGCTGTTCGCCGCGATGCACATGAAGACCGACATCCCGGCCGAGCTCGACGCCTTTGCCAAAAAGCATCCCGACGTGACGATTCGCTTCGGCGGCGAGCTCGGGATCGACTGGCGGATGATGGAAGCGGCGAAGGCGCGGATCGAGACCGCGCTCGCCGCCGCGGACGAAGCCTTCGGCAAGGTTTCGCGCAAAGACACGCTGCTCGTCGTCGTCGGGCGCGGCACCAGCGACCCGGACGCCAACGGCAACATCGCCAAGGTGGCGCGGATGTTGTGGGACGTGATGGGCTTCGGCTGGGTCGAAGCCGGGTTCTCCGGCCTCGCGCAGCCGACCGCCGACGTGGTGATGTTGCGGGAATTGCAGCGCGACGCTTTCCGTCGCGTCGTGGTGTTCCCATATTTCCTGTTCACCGGCATTCTGGTCGATCGGATCTACGATTGGTCGGAAGCGGTGGCGGATCGCTTCCCGGAAGTTCAGATCGTCAAGGTGCCCTATTTGCGGGACCATCCTCGGGTGATCGAGACCTTCATGGAGCGGCTGCACGACATCGCGCGCGATGAAACGGGTTCGGCGGATCGCCTCGCCCAGTATCGCGCCTGGAAACAAGCAGGTGAACCCCTGGAAGGAGAGCCCTGGATGAAGAAGCAGTTCGACGATCACCACCATGAGCACGCCCACGGCGGCTGCGGTTGCGGCGGCCACGGCCACGCGCATGCCGAAGTCGTCGCCGAACCGGCGCACGAAGGCTGCTGCGGCGGCACCCGTGCCCACGAGGAAGATCACGAGTGCTGTGGCGGACACGGCCACATGCATGCCGAAGCCGAAGAGCACGAATGCTGCGGCGGCCACGGCCATGCCGAGGAAGAGCATGAGTGCTGTGGCGGCCACGGCCACCACCACGAAGCCGAGGAAAAGCACGAGCATGCCCACGCCCATGGTGGCTGCGGCTGCGGCGGCAAGCACTAAGCCGTAACCAAGCCGATTTCGCCGGGTCCGCCAACGCGGGCCCGGCCAAATCTTGCCTGACGTAATTCATTGCCAATACGGGGGGACTATCCGCATGAAGTTCGATTTCATCACCGATCCGGACGAGATCTATCGCCGGTCGTTCGAAATCATCGAGGCCGAAGCCGACCTCTCCCAAGTCCCCCATGATCTGAAGTCGACGGTTATCCGCATGGTCCACGCGGCGGGCGATCCCTCGCTCGCGCGCGACGTTGCGTTCTCCGCCGATGCCGCGATCGCGGGCAAGGCCGCGATCAATGCCGGTGCGACGATCTTCACCGACGTCGAGATGGTCGGCCACGGCATCCACCGTCCGCACTTGGTCGAGGGCACCGAGATCGTCACCTTGATCCGCCACCCCGACATCGCCGAAGCCGCGAAGCGCCTCGCCACCACCCGCGCCGCCGCCGCCGTCGATCTCTGGGGCGATCGCCTCGCGGGTTCGATCGTCGCCATCGGCAATGCGCCGACCGCGCTGTTCCGCCTGCTCGAAGTGATGTCGGAAGGCGGGCCGAAGCCCGCGCTGATCGTCGGCATGCCGGTCGGCTTCGTCGGCGCGGCGGAATCCAAGGACGCCCTGATCGCCCACTCGTGCGGCGTGCCCTACATCACCGTGCGCGGCCGCCGCGGCGGCTCCCCGCTCGCGGTCTCGGCGCTGAACGCGCTCGCGATCGCGGCCAAGGCGGAGCGCGGCGCCAAGTGACCGACACCCCGACTCCCT
>LUYR01000619.1 GCA_001603335.1 Rhodospirillales bacterium Alpha_05
CGATTGGATCGACGCCGCGATCGCCGCCGACGACCGCGCCGCGCTGCTCGACTACCGCGCCCGCGCGCCCCACGCAGCGTTCCACCATCCCACCGAGGAGCATTTGCTGCCGCTGTTCGCCGCACTCGGCGCGTCGTCGAGCGCGGGCAAGCGCATCCACACCAGCGCCACGTTCGGCAACCTGATGATGGATGCTTACGAATTCCGCTGACGCGGGCTTGAGCTTTCCCGCGATCTGCGCGAACCTTCGGGGCAACGAATTCAAGCACCTCGGGGGACTATTTCGATGTCGCGTTATGCCAAGCAGTTTCCGGACGCCAACGGCTACTTCGGCCGCTACGGCGGGGCCTTCCTGCCGCCGGAACTCGAACCTCACTTCGCCGAGATCGCCAAGGCCTACGAGCGGCTTTCGGTGGCGGCGGACTTCCAGGCCGAACTGCGCCACATCCGCAAGCATTTCCAGGGACGCCCGACTCCGATCTCCTACGCCCGCCGCCTCTCCGAGGCGTGCGGTGGCGCGGCCATCTACCTGAAGCGCGAAGACCTCAACCACTCCGGCGCGCACAAGCTCAACCACTGCATGGCCGAGGCGCTGCTCGCCAAGCACATGGGCAAGACCAAGCTGATCGCCGAGACCGGCGCGGGCCAGCACGGCGTCGCGCTCGCCACCGCCGCCGCCTACTTCGGCATGGAGTGCGAGATCCACATGGGCGAGGTGGACATCGCCAAGGAGCACCCCAACGTGGTGCGCATGCGACTCCTCGGCGCGCAGGTGGTGCCGGTCACCTTCGGCGCGAAGACCCTGAAGGAAGCCGTTGATTCGGCATTCGTATCCTATCTCGGCCAGGCCGACCGGGCGATCTACGCCATCGGTTCGGTGGTCGGGCCGCATCCGTTCCCGAAGATGGTGCGCGACTTCCAGGCGATTGTCGGCGAGGAGGCGCGCTGCCAGTTCCTCGAACTCGTCGGCCAGTTGCCCGACGTCGTCACCGCCTGCGTCGGCGGCGGCTCCAACGCAATGGGCATCTTCATGGGCTTCGTCGACGACGAGGGCGTGGAGTTGCACGGCGTCGAGCCGATGGGCCAGGGCCCGGAGCCGGGCAAGCACGCCGCCACCATGAGCTACGGCGTCGACGGCATGATCCACGGCTTCAAGTGCCTGCTGTTGCAGGATGAGAAGGGCGAGCCGGCGGCGGTGCATTCGGTCGCGAGCGGCCTCGATTATCCGGGCGTCGGACCCGAGCATTGCAACCTTCGGGAATCGGGCCGCGCGATCTACGCATCGGCCGGCGACACGGAAGCCCTCGACGCGTTCTTCACCCTGTCGCGGATGGAGGGAATCATCCCCGCGCTTGAAAGCGCCCACGCGGTGGCCTATGCCATGAAGATCGCCCCCAGCCTCCCGGGCAAGACGATCCTCGTCAACCTCTCGGGGCGCGGCGACAAGGACATCGACTACGTGACCGAGACCTTCGGGTTCGGCGACGCCCCCTGACGACGCGAGAGGCCGCCATGAACGACGACGCACCGCCGAAGACACCGCCGATCCTCCAGACGCCGCGCAACACCCTGCAGCGCCTCAGCCGCCGCGCCTCCTACAACCGCGACGTCATCAACGCGATCCTCGACGACGGCTACGTCGCCACGATCTCCGCCCTGGTGGAGGGCGCGGTGCGCGCCCAGCCGATCTATTACTGGCGGGTCGGGGCCGAACTCTTCGTCCACGGCTCGCGCCACAACGCCCTGTTCAAGGCGCTGCTGGAAGGCCGCGAGGTCTGCATCACCGTCGCCCTGCTCGACGGCTTGGTGCTGGCCCGCTCGGCCTTCCACCACTCGATGAACTACCGCTCGGTGGTGATCTACGCGATGGCGCGCGAGGTCACCGATGCGTCGGAGCGCGAGGCGGTGCTGAAGGCTTCGGTCGAGCGCCTCGCCAAGGGCCGTTGGGAGCAGATCCGCAAGCCCAACGAAGCCGAGCTGCGCGGCACCATGGTGCTCGCCTTCCCGATCAGCGAAGCCTCGGCCAAGGCGCGCTCGGGCGGGCCGGTGGACGACCCCGACGACTACGGCATGCCGGTGTGGGCGGGCGTGATCCCCTGCGCCGTCACCTTCGGCGAGGAAATCGAGGACACCAACCTGCAACCCCCGATGTAACTCGCAAGGGGGCTCGCGCGTTACCATCTCGATGGAGATGACAGACCGCCTCGCGAGCGCCGCATATCCCGATCCGTGGGCGTCCCTGGCTTCCGCCTGGGACGCCCTTTTCGCATGGATCGAAACCCAGCAGGCCGAGCTGTTCCGCGGCTTCGTCGACGCCATCGGCGTGGCCGCGTTCTCCGCCAATCTTGCGGGCACCCTCGAGCTGATCCTCGCCGGACTGATCTACGGCATCTTCCACGCCATCGGCCCGGGCCCGGGCAAGGCGGTGCTCGCCGCCTATCTCGTCACCCACCCGGCGACGCCGCGCCGCGCGATTTCCCTCGGGCTCGCCGCCGCGCTCGCGCAAGGCCTATTCACCGCGCTCCTGATTCTCGGCCGCAGCGCCATCGCGCCGTGGTTCGATTCGCGTATCGGCCATGCCGTCACCCTCGCCGAGAACGCGAGCGCGATCGCCGTGGCCCTGGTTGGCGCGGTACTGGTAGCGAAGGCGGCGCGACGGCTGCACCGTACCCTTTTCGCGCCCGATGTGCCGCCGTCGAAGCCGATCAATCTGCTCTGGTTCGCCGCCGCGATCGGCCTGCGCCCCGACCTGGTCGGCGTGGTGGTGTTGCTGTCCACCCACGGCCTCGGCGTCACCTGGATCGGTCTCGTCGCCGTCGCGGCGATGGCGGCGGGGACGGCGTTCGGCGTCGCGGCGCTGTGCGGCACCATCGCCGTAACCCGCGCAGGCTTCGCCTGGATCAGCCGCATCGCCGGACGCTGGGCGCGGGTCGGCGGTGCCGGAGTCAGCGTCGCCGGGGCGTTCGGCATCGTGTTCATCGGCTTGATCCTCCTCGATTCCGAGCTCACCGCCCGCACCACCGCGTTCCTCGCACAATAGATTACCTTTAGGTCTTCTTTAAAGTTGACCTCCAGGTCGCTTTTTGCGATCTTCAATCCCATACGAGGATTGGGGGCATCGGATGATTTCGCTTTCGCAATCGGTGGGGTACGCGGTGCTTGCCCTGGCGCAGATGGACCCGGAGGGGGAAACCCTCGCGCTCGCCTCCGACATCGCCGAGGCGGCCAACATTCCGAAGCCGTATCTCTCGAAGATTCTCGCGCGTCTCCAGGCGGCGGGCATCGTCGAGGGCAAGCGCGGCCAGGGCGGCGGTCTCCGCCTTACCCGCAAGGCCACGGAGATTTCGGTCTACGAGGTCGCCGACGCGATCGAGGGGCCGGAGTGGCGGTGCAGCTGCCTTCTCGGCATCCCCGGCTGCTCCGAGGGCAAGCCCTGCCCGGCCCACGAATACTGGGGCAAGGCGCGCGCCGAAATCGTCGAAACCCTTCGCGCGATGACCCTCGACCGGGTCCGCGAATACACCGAGGCGGGGTGGAAAATGCCCATCCTCACCTAGCCCGACCGATCCACCCGCATTCCCCGGAGGTTGAACGTGCCGAATTCGGCGCGAACGCCCCCGGCCTGCCTCCACTCCAAGCTGTGAACCAGGAGACACCGATGTTCTGCTACCAGTGCGAACAAACCCGCAAGACCACCGCCTGCACCGAAAAGGGAGTCTGTGCCAAGACCCCCGAGGTGGCGGCGCTGCAAGACCTGCTGCTTTACACCGCGCGCGGCCTCGCCCACGTCGCGCGCCGCGCCGGGGCCGCCGGGGCGGAAACTTCCGACGTCGCGCCGATCCTTGGCGAGGCGCTGTTCACCACCGTCACCAACGTCAATTTCGACGCCGAAACCCTGAAGACCCGCATCCACGCCATCGCCGCGCG
The DNA here is from genome assembly GCA_001603335.1 of Rhodospirillales bacterium Alpha_05. Taxonomy (GTDB): domain Bacteria; phylum Pseudomonadota; class Alphaproteobacteria; order Rhodospirillales; family Rhodospirillaceae; genus Oleispirillum. The sequence goes on from LUYR01000619.1 coordinate 3,928, forward strand.
GCGCGACGAACTGCGCGCCAAGGCCGGAACCGACGTGCTGCCGTGCTCCGCCGCGTTCGTTCCGGCCGAGAGCATCGCTGACATGGTGGTGCAGGGCGATTCCCTCGGCATCGCGATGCGCCAGACCCGCTTCGGCTCCGACCGCACCGGGATGCAGGAACTCCTCACCTACGGCCTCAAGGGCGTCGCCGCCTACGCCCACCACGCCCGCATTCTCGGACAGACCGACGCCGAGGTGGACGCCTTCCTGCTCGAAGGGCTCGACATCCTCAACGACGCCGCCCCTTCCGTCGACACCCTGTTCGGCCACGCGATGCGCTGCGGCGAAATCTCGGTCAAGGTGCTGGCGCTGCTCGACGGCGCGAACACCGGCCGCTTCGGCACGCCGACGCCGACGCCGGTGCGCATGGGCGCGATCAAGGGCAAGGCGATTCTGGTCTCGGGCCACGACCTCGCCGACTTGAAGGCGCTGCTGGAGCAGACCGAGGGCACCGGCATCAACGTCTACACCCACGGCGAGATGCTCCCGGCGCACGGCTACCCGGAACTCAAGAAGCACGCCCACCTCGCCGGTCATTTCGGCGGCGCATGGATGCTCCAGCGCGAGGAGTTCGCCGCATTCCCCGGCGCGATCGTGATGACCACCAACTGCCTGATGGAGCCGCAGCCCGCTTACCGCGACCGGCTGTTCACCCGCGGCCTGGTCTCCTTCCCCGGCATTCCCCACCTCGCCGACGGCGACTTCGGCCCCGCCATCGCCGCCGCGCTCGCGGCTGAGGGCTTCGCCGAAGACACCCCGAACCCGCGCACCCACCTGGTCGGCTTCGGCCACGGCGCGGTACTCGGCGTCGCCGACAGCGTGATCGCGGCGGTGACCAAGGGCGAGATCAAGCGCTTCATGCTGATCGGCGGCTGCGACGGCGCGATCGGCGGCCGCAACTACTTTACCGAAATGGCGGCGAAGGCGCCGAAGGACTGGATGATCCTGACGCTCGGCTGCGGCAAGTTCCGCCTCACCGACCTCGACCTCGGCGAAGTCGCGGGCCTGCCGCGCCTCCTCGACATGGGGCAGTGCAACGACAGCTATTCGGCGGTGCGGGTCGCGCTTGCCCTCGCCGACGCCTTCGGCACCGACGTCAACGGCCTGCCGCTGTCGCTGGTGATCTCGTGGTACGAGCAGAAGGCGGTGTGCGTGCTGCTCGCGCTGCTGTTCCTGGGCGTCAAGGGCATCCGCCTCGGGCCGCGCCTGCCCGCGTTCATCACTCCGGCGATGCTCAAGGTCCTCGTCGACCGTTTCGACATCAAGCCGATCGGGGCAACCGCAGACGAGGATTTGCGCACCATCCAGGCCCTCGGCGCCTGACCGATATCGCTCCCGCCCGACGAGGAAATCCCATCCTTGTCGGGCGAAGTGGTTGATCCGCCCCCATATCCCTATCTACCATTGGTGAGACATCCAAGGTTTGGGAGACGGACAATCCAAGAGTGGAGCGCCCCGGTGCCGACAAGAAAACGCGACGATTCCTGGCTCAGCGAACAGTGCCGGGTGACCCTGGCGCGGCTCATGCCCCGCCTCGAAGCCCGCTTTGCAGAGGGGATCGACCCCGCCGCATGGCGCGCCTACACGGACCGGCTGAAGCGGTATTTCCCGCGCCTGTTCAATGCACTGCTAACGCTTTACGGCAGCCGCTACGACTTCTTCTACCACCTTGAGCAGATCCTCATCACCGCCACCGAGAATTGGGCGCAGCGCCCGGACTCGCTGAAGGCGCTGGACGCCTCGCGCGCGGGAGACCCGCAGTGGTTCCAGAGCCAGCGGATGATCGGCGCGATGTGCTACGTCGACCTGTTCGCCGACGACCTCGCCGGGGTACGCAGCAAGATCCCCTATCTCTCGGAAATGGGGATCACCTTCCTCCACCTGATGCCGCCCTTCCTCTCGCCCGACGGCGACGACGACGGCGGCTATGCGATTTCGTCGTACCGCGACATCGACCCCAAGCTCGGCAGCATGGCCGACATGGCGGAGCTTGCCGAGGAACTCCGCCACTACGGCATCAGCCTCTGCCTCGACTTCGTCTTCAACCACACCTCCGACGAACACGAGTGGGCGAAGCGCGCGCTGGCGGGTGACGAGGAATACCAGAACTTCTACCGGATGTTCCCCGACCGCACCGAACCCGACATCTACGAGCAGAACCTGCGCGCGGTGTTCCCCGACGAACATCCGGGCGCGTTCACCTATCGCAACCGCATCGGCAAGTGGGTGTGGACGACATTCCACAACTACCAGTGGGACTTGAACTACGAGAACCCGGCGGTGTTCAACGCGATGTCGGGCGAAATGCTCAGCCTCGCCAACGTCGGCGTCGAGGTGCTGCGCCTCGACGCGGTGGCGTTCGTGTGGAAGCGCGAGGGCACCAACTGCGAAAACCTGCCCGAGGCGCACACCGTGATCCAGGCGTTCAACGCCCTGGTGCAGATCGCCGCGCCCGCGATGCTGTTCCTCTCCGAAGCGATCGTCCACCCCGACGACGTGATCAAGTACATCCACCGCGAAGAGTGCCAGATCTCCTACAATCCGCAGCTGATGGCGCTGTTGTGGAACACCCTCGCCACCCGCGACGTCACCCTGCTGCACCGCGCGATGGAGCGACGATTCACCCTGCCCTCGGACTGCGCGTGGCTGAACTACGTGCGCAGCCACGACGACATCGGCTGGACCTTCTCCGACGACGACGCCCAGGATCTCGGGATGAACCCGTTCGATCACCGGCGCTTCCTCAACGAGTTCTTCACCGGCCGCTTTCCCGGCAGTTTCGCGCGCGGCCTGCCGTTCCAGGACAATCCGGAAACCGGCGACATGCGGATTTCCGGCACCACCGCATCGCTCGCCGGCCTCGAAGCCGCGATCGCAACCGGCGACGATGCGGAAGTCGACCTCGCGATCTCGCGCATCCTGCTGCTCTACGGCATCGTCCTGACCATCGGCGGCGTGCCGTTGATCTACCTCGGCGACGAACTCGGCGTGACCAACGACTACGGCTACGAGCGTGACCCGTCGCTGATCGGCGACAGCCGCTGGGCGCACCGGCTCAAGGCCGACTGGGAACGCGCGGCGAGCCGCCACGACCGCTCGAGCGTGCCGGGGAAGATCTTCCTCGGGCTGCTGCGGCTGGTGCAGATCCGCCAGCAGAATCTCGCGTTCACCCGCGCCGACACCGAGATCGTCAAGACCGGCAATCCCCACGTGTTCGGCTATTTCCGCCGCCACGAGAACCAGAGCATGCTGGTGCTCGCCAATTTCACCGAGCAGGAACAAATCATTTCCGCGAGACGTTTGCGTACACTCGGCTTGCGGAAGACCGTGACCGACATTCTCGCCGGAAAAATCATCGTCGCAACCGAGGAGATGCGTCTCGCGCCATACCAATTGGCGGTGCTGCTGGCGGCCGCCTGAGGCCTAGCCGGAATTCAGAAAGGAGACTGGGATACCGATGGCGAAATCCAAAGCCGACGGGCTTTACATCGTCCTGTTGAGTATCCACGGGTTGATCCGTGGCCATGATCTCGAACTGGGGCGCGATTCCGACACCGGCGGCCAGACTCTTTACGTCGTGGAGCTCGCCCGCACCCTGGGGCGGCACCCGGACGTCCGCAAGGTCGACCTCGTCACCCGCCTGATCGACGATCCCAACGTCGATGCCGACTACGCGAAGCCGATCGAGGACCTCGGCGGCAATGCCCGGATCGTGCGCATCCCCGCCGGCCCGCCCGACTACATGCGCAAGGAACTCCTCTGGGACCACCTCGACGGCATGGCCGACACCTTCGCCGAGTTCCTGCGCGAGCAGGACGACATCCCCGACCTGTTCCACAGCCATTACGCCGACGCGGGCTACGTCGGTACCCTGCTCGCCAAGATCTTCGGCCGTCCCCTCGCCCACACCGGCCACTCCCTCGGCCGGGTGAAGCGCATGCGCCTGCTCGCCGCGGGGATGGACGCCGACGCGGTGGAGGCGCGCTACGCGATGCGCCGCCGCATCGACGCCGAGGAAGAAACCCTCTCCACCGCCGAGTTGGTGATCGCCAGCACCCATAACGAAATCACCGAGCAGTACGAACTCTACGACTGCTACCACCCCGGCAACATGACGATCATCCCGCCGGGCGTCGACCTCGCCCGCTTCCACCCGCCGAAGGGCAAGGAAGATACCGCCGAGC
>LUYR01000620.1 GCA_001603335.1 Rhodospirillales bacterium Alpha_05
GCACGAGGTTGGCGGCGTCGGCGATGCGCATCGCGGCGGCGCGGTCGCCCTGGCGGGTGAGCGCGGTGATCCGGTCGCCCGAGTACACCACCATGCTGAGCAGATGCGACGCGGTGAGGCCGACCATCAGCACGATGATCGTCTGCGCGATCAGGCTCCGGGGGCGCCAGCGGATCATGCCGGGGTCACGTCGGCGGCGAGCATGTAGCCGCCGCCCCAGACGGTCTTGATCAGCTCCGGGGTCTTGGCGTCGTCCTCGATCTTGCGGCGCAGACGGCTGACCTGGGTGTCGATGCTGCGGTCGAAGGCGACGGCGGCGCGGCCGCGCGCGAGGTCGAGAAGCTGCTCGCGCGAAAGCACGCGGCGCGGCCGTTCCACCAGCACCTGCAACAGGCTGAATTCGCCGCTCGACAGCGGCACCACCGTGCCCTCGGCGGATTCGAGTTCGCGCCGGTCGATGTCGAGAATCCATCCGGCGAAGCGCACCCGGCGCGGCGCTTCGGCGGGCTGTGTCGCACCCTTGGCGCGGCGCAGTACCGCCTCGATCCGGGCGAGGAGTTCGAGGGTGCTGAACGGTTTCGGGATGTAGTCGTCCGCGCCCATCTTGAGGCCGAGAACCCGGTCCAGTTCCTCGCCTTTCGCGGTGAGCATGATCACCGGCAGCGCCGAGGTGGCGCGCAGGTCGCGGCAGAGCGTCAGGCCGTCTTCGCCGGGGAGCATCAGATCCAGCAGCACCAGGTCGATGCGTTCGTCGGCGAGGGCGGCGCGCATCCCCTTGCCGTCGCCCGCCGCCGAGACGCGGTAGCCCTCGCGGCGCAGCGCGCGGCCGAGGAGGTCGCGCATTTCGGCGTTGTCGTCGACGATCAGGATATGGGCGGCTTCGGCCATCGGGTCTGCTCCATCAGGTCTCCCTGAAATACCGGCGAACGCGGAGTTCTCCAACCCCTGTCACACTTTGTCACAGTTTGCCGCGCCGACGGAAACACTCCCGGCACCCGGATCGGCGAAACATCGGGCATTCGCGATCCACCGGAGAGTTGCCGATGTCCCGTTCGTTCGTTCCGATCCTCGCCGCCGTTCTCGTCGGCCTTGCGCTGCCACACCCGGCGCGGGCCGATGCCGGCATCGACGCGCTGATCGCCGAGGCGCGGCGGATCAGCCCCGAGATCATGGCCGCCAACCTCGCCGCCGACGCAGCGGCGGCCAAGGTCGAGGGCGCGGGCAGCCTGATGGACCCGAAGATCAAGCTATCGATGGAGAACTGGGGGCGGGACAATCCCTCCTACCTACCGAAGTCCTCGACCGAGGGCACGATGAAGAAGCTGCTCGTCAGCCAGGACCTGCCGTTCTGGGGCAAGCGCGACCTCAAGCGCGACATCGCCGACGCCGAGGCGCGCCGTGCTGCGTTTTCCGCCGATCAGGTGGAGACCCAACTGGTGGCGAAGCTCAAGATCGCGCTCGCCGAATACCGCGCGATGGAGGAAAGCCTGAAGCTGGCGCGGCGGCTGCACGACCGCCTCGGCACCATCGGCGAAACGGTGCGGCTGCGCTACCGCGAGGGCGAGGGCCAGCAGCCCGACGTCACCCGCGTCGCGGTGGAAAAGGCGGCGGTGGCCGCCGAGATCGCGCGGATTTCGGCGAAGAAGACCCTTGCCCAATCCCGCGTCAACCGCCTGCTGGCGCGCCCCTCCGCCACCGCGATGCCCGCCAACGACGGCTGGCGCAACGTGCCCGACCCGGCGCGCTACGACCTCGCCGCGCTGATCGACCGCGCCGGTCGCGACAACCCGGACCTCAAGGCCGAACGTGCCGCGATCGACGGCGCGAACAAGAGCGCCGCGCTTGCCGACCGCAACTGGTACCCCGATGCCGAGGTCGGCGTGGGCGCGACGCGGGAAGACGGGCGGGTGCAGAGCTACGAGGTGATGGTGCAGTTCTCGGTGCCGCTGCAGTGGGGCCTGCATCGCTCCGAGGTCGCCGCCGCCAAGTCCGCCGCCGCCGCCGCGACCAACCGTCGCGACGCGCGCGAACTCGAAATCGCCAATTCTCTCGCCGACGCCTGGGCCGAGCTTGCCGCCGCGCGCGAGGTCGAGGCGGTGATCGCGGGCGACCAGCTGCCGCAGGCGGAATTGGGCTTCGGCGCGGCGGCGAAGGGCTACGAATTCGGCCGCGTCGGCATCACCGACGTGCTGATCGCCGAACAGCAATTGTGGAAATCCGGCCTCGATCTCGTCGCCGCGCGGCTGCAGCAGCAGGCGCGGCTGGCGGAAGTCGAAGCCCTGATCGGAGACGACCTCTAATGCGCACCTCCAGCATTCTCCTCGCCACCGCCGCCCTCGCGGTCGGCCTCGGCAGCGGCTACGGCTACGCCCATTTCAACACCCCCGCGCCCGAGATCGTGCAGGAGGCGAGCGCCGCCACCCCCGCCGATCCGCGCGGCAAAATTCTCTACTACCGCAACCCGATGGGGCTGCCCGACACCTCGCCGGTGCCGAAGAAGGACAACATGGGCATGGACTACATCCCGGTTTACCAGAACGAGGCGGCGGAGGCCGACGACGGCCTCAAGATCTCCACCGCCAAGCTCCAGAAGCTCGGGGTGAAGAGCGAGCCCGCAAGCCTGCGCGAGATGGCGCGCGACATCCGCGCCGTCGGCATCATCGATACCGACGAGCGGCGGATTTCGGTGATCGCGCCGCGCTTCGAGGGGTATGTGGAATCCCTGCCGGTGAACGAAACCGGGCGCGCGGTGAAGGCGGGCGAGGTGCTGGCGCGGGTCTACTCCCCGGCGGTGGCGCTGGCCGAGCAGGAATACGCCCTGGCGCGCAAGTCCGGCTCCGACCTCGCCGACGACGCGCTCGGGCGCTTGCGCAACTGGGGCGTCCCGCCGGGCGAGATCGCGCGGCTGAAGGCGGGCGGCAAGCCGTCGCATGACCTCGCGATCACCGCGCCCGGCAACGGCGTGATCCTGGAGAAGGCGGTGCTCGACGGCATGCGCTTCTCCCCCGGCCAGACCCTTTACCGCATCGCCGACCTTTCCTCGGTGTGGCTGTTCGCCGAGGTGTTCGAGCAGGACCTGCGCCGTATCCGCGTCGGCGACGCCGCCACCGCGACCTTCGCCGCGATGCCGGGCAAGACCTTCACCGGCACGGTGTCGTTCGTGCCGCCGACCCTCGAAGCCGCGACCCGCACCGCCAAGGTCCGCATCGAACTCCCGAACCCCGAAGGCGCGCTCCGCCCCTCGCTCTACGGCTCGGTCGAGATCGCATCGCCGGTCGGGCAGGCGGCGGTGCTGACGGTGCCGGATTCGGCGGTGCTCGACACAGGCACCCGCCAGACCGTGCTGATCGACCGCGGCGAGGGCCGCTTCGAACCGCGTGCGGTCAAGCTCGGCGCGCGCGCCGACGGCTACATCGAGATCACCGAGGGCCTGTCCGAGGGCGATGCGGTGGTCACCCGCGCCAACTTCCTGATCGACGCGGAAAGCAATCTCCGCGCCGCGCTCCAGGCCTTCGAAACCCCGTAACCGGAGCGCGTCCGCATGATTTCCGCCGTTATCCGCTGGTCCGCCCGCAACGTCTTCCTGGTGCTGCTCGCCACCCTGCTCGCGGTCGGCTTCGGCGTGGTCGCCACCCAGCGCCTCGCCCTCGACGCGCTGCCCGACCTCTCCGACACCCAGGTGATCATCACCACCGATTACCCCGGCCAGGCGCCGCAGGTGGTGGAGGACCAGGTCACCTATCCGCTCGCCACCGCGATGCTGAGCGTGCCGAAATCCCACGTCGTGCGCGGCCAGTCGTTCTTCGGCGCGAGCTTCGTCACGGTGATCTTCGAGGACGGCACCGACATCTACTGGGCGCGCTCGCGGGTGATGGAGTACCTCAACTCCGCCGCCAAGGCGCTCCCCGCCGGGGTGACGCCGACCCTCGGCCCGGACGCCACCGGCGTGGGCTGGGTCTACCAGTACGCATTGGAGAGCAAGGAGAAGGGCCTCGACGAACTCCGCAGCCTGCAGGATTGGTATCTCCGCTATCAGCTCGCCAACGCCGACGGGGTCTCCGAGGTCGCGGGCGTCGGCGGCTTCCAGAAGCAGTATCAGGTGATCGTCGACCCGCGCCGCCTCCAGGCCTACGGCATTCCGCTCGCCACCGTGGCGAAGGCGATCCGCGCCAGCAACATCGACGTCGGCGGCCGGGTGATCGAAACCGCCGAGACCGAGTTCATGGTGCGCGGCCACGGTTATCTGAAATCCGCCGCCGACCTCGAGTCCATCGTGCTCTCCGCCAAGGGCGGCACCCCGGTGCTGCTGAAAGACGTCGCGCACGTCGAGATCGGCCCCGACCAGCGGCGTGGCCTCGCCGAGCTGAACGGCGACGGCGAGACCGTCGGCGGCATCGTGGTGCAGCGCTTCGGCGAGAACGCACTGGCGACGATCCAGGCGGTCAAGGACCGCATCGCCGAGATCGCCCCCGGCCTGCCGGAAGGGGTGAGCTTCAAGACCGTCTACGACCGCTCCGAGCTGATCCACCGCGCCATCGACACGCTGAAGCACACGTTGCTGGAGGAAAGCCTGATCGTCGCGGCGGTGTGCGTGATCTTCCTGCTGCACGTGCGCTCGGCGCTGGTGGCGATTTTGATGCTGCCGGTGGGCGTGCTGATCGCGCTCACGGTGATGCAGCGCCTCGGCATGACCTCCAACATCATGAGCCTCGGCGGCATCGCCATCGCCGTCGGCGCGATGATCGACGCCGCGATCGTGATGATCGAGAACGCCCACAAGCACCTCGAACGCCTGAAACCCGGTGAATCGCGGAAAGACGCGCTGATCGCGGCGGCGGTGGAGGTGGGCCCGAGCCTGTTCTTCGGCCTGTTGATCATCACCGTGTCGTTCCTGCCGGTGTTCGCGCTCGAAGCGCAGGAAGGCCGCCTGTTCAAGCCGCTGGCGATGACCAAGACCCTGTCCATGGCGGGTGCGGCGCTGCTTTCGATCACCCTGGTGCCGGTGCTGATGATGCTGTTCGTGCGCGGCCGCATCCTCCCGGAAGCGAAGAACCCGATCAACCGCGCCCTGATCGCCGCCTATCGCCCGATGATCCGCGGCGTGCTCGGCTTGAAGGTGCCGGTGATCGCCGCCGCCGTGCTGATCCTCGGCGCGTCGATCGTGCCGCTCAAGAACTTAGGCTCCGAGTTCATGCCGACCCTCGACGAAGGCGCGATCCTCTACATGCCGACGACGTTGCCCGGCCTCTCGATCACCAAGGCGGGCGAACTGTTGCAGGTGCAGGACCGGGTGCTGAAGTCGTTCCCCGAGGTCGAGACGGTGTTCGGCAAGGCGGGCCGCGCCTCCACCGCCACCGACCCCGCGCCGACGGAAATGTTCGAGACCGTGATCACGCTGAAGCCCCACGACCAGTGGCGGCCGGGGATGACCACCGACAAGCTGATCAAGGAGATGGACGCCGCGTTGCAGATCCCCGGCGTGTCCAACGCCTGGACGATGCCGCAGCGCGCCCGCGTCGACATGCTCGCCACCGGCATCCGCACCCCGGTAGGGATCAAGGTGTTCGGCAACGACTTGGGCGAGCTTGAAAAGATCGCCCGCAAGATCGAGGGCGTGGTGCGCACCGTGCCCGGCACCGCCTCGGCCTACGCCGAGCGCGTCGGCGGCGGCAAGTACCTCGACATCAAGCCCGACCGCGCCGCGCTCGCCCGCTTCGGCATCTCCATCGCCGACGTCCAGGCGACGATCGCGACGGCCTTGGGTGGCGAGAGCATCACCACCACGGTGGAAGGCCGCGAGCGGTACTCGGTCAACCTCCGCTACCCGCGCGCGCTGCGCTCCGACCCGCAGGCGATCGCCGCCAACGTCCTGGTCAACGCCGCCGACGGCACGCCGATTCCCTTGGGCCAGTTGGCCGAGATCGGCTTCGCCCCCGGGCCGGCGGCGATCCGCAGCGAGAACGGCTTGCTGTCCACCTACATCTTCGTCGACATCCGCGACCGCGACCTCGGCGGCTACGTCGCCGAGGCGCGCGAGGCCGTGGCGCAATCGGTGGAGATGCCGCAGGGCTTCTTCGTCACCTGGTCCGGCCAGTTCGAGAGCCTGGAGCGCGCGGTGGCCAAGCTCAAGGTGGTGGTGCCGTTCACTCTGGCGCTGATCTTCCTGCTGCTGTTCCTCAACTTCAAACGCGTCACCGAAACCCTGATCGTGATGGCCTCGTTGCCCTTCGCCCTGGTCGGCGGCCTCTGGCTGCAATGGGCGCTGGGCTACGACATGTCGGTTGCGGTGGCGGTGGGCTACATCGCGCTCGCGGGCGTCGCGGCGGAAACCGGGGTGGTGATGCTGGTCTACCTCGACCATGCCGAAGCCGCCCTGCGCGCCCAGCGCCGTGCCGAAGGCCGCGCCTTCACCCGCGCCGATCTCACTCAGGCGATCATGGAGGGGGCGGTGGAGCGCGTCCGCCCGAAGATCATGACCGTCTGCGCGATCATCGCGGGCCTGTTGCCGATCCTCTGGAGCACCGGCGCGGGCTCCGAGGTGATGCGCCGCATCGCCATGCCGATGGTGGGCGGCATGGTCTCCTCCACCGTGCTCACCCTGATCGTGATTCCCGCGATCTACGCTTTGATCAAAGGCCGCGGCCTGCCCAAGGCGACCGCGACCGACCCTTCCTCAAACCAGGAGTCTTTGCCTTATGCTTCGTAAACTGATGTTGTCCGCCGGTCTCGCGCTGGCGCTCTCCACCCCGGCGTTCGCCGCCGATGCTTCCCACGCCGCGATGGCGGGGATGAGCCACGCCACCGTCTCGGGCGAGGGTTCGGGCGAGGTGAAGTCGGTCGACGCCGCCAAGCGCAGCGTCACCATCGCCCACGGCCCGATCGTGTCCTTGCAGTGGCCGGGGATGACCATGCCGTTCGCGGTGGCGAAGGATGTCGACCTCTCGCCCGCCAAGCCGGGGGCGAAGGTGAGCTTCACCGTCGAGAAGCAGGCCGACGGCAGCTTCGCCATCGTCAAGCTCGCCGCCGCGAAGTGAGAAATCGGGCGCGGCGGGGATGCCCGCCG
>LUYR01000621.1 GCA_001603335.1 Rhodospirillales bacterium Alpha_05
GCGCGCCGCGCGCCGCGCTATCGCCGCCTCCACCGCCGCAACCTCGTCGTCCCGCAACACCCGCTCCGGCCGCGCCACCATCTCCGCCTGCCCAATACCGAGCAACCGCCCGATCAACAGCCGCGCATCCCGCCGCGCCCCCTCCACCCCCGCTTCGCGCAGGCGCGCGGCAGAAGCTGCAAGGATTTGGCCGAGGTCAGTCATGGTGTTGTGCTCCAAGGATGCGGGGCTCCGCCCCGCGCCCCGCCAAGGGCCTTGGGCCCTTGGATCCCATTACTTGTTTTTCCGCGAAGCGGGATAAAACCTTGCCTGCCACAGATGGGTTGATTGCGCTACGCGCGAAAAACCAGTGGGAGGTCCGGAGGGACGAGTCCCTCCGGCGGGGTCCAGGGGCAGCGCCCCTTGGCATCACAGTTCCTCCAGGGTCGCCAGCCGCGCGGCCTGGTCCTCGGCGATCAGGGGATCGATGACGTCGTCGAGGCTGGAGCCGTCGACGATCTGGTCGATCTTGTAGAGCGTGAGGTTGATGCGGTGGTCGGTGACGCGCCCTTGGGGGAAGTTGTAGGTACGGATGCGTTCCGAGCGGTCGCCGGAGCCGACCTGGGAGCGGCGGTCGGCGGCGCGGGACTGGTCTTTTTCCGCGCGGGCGTGTTCGTAGAGTCGGGCGCGGAGGTGTTTCATCGCCTTGGCGCGATTCTTGATCTGCGAGCGTTCGTCCTGGCACTGGACCACCACGCCCGAGGGCAGATGGGTGATGCGGACGGCGGAATCCGTGGTGTTGACGTGCTGTCCGCCCGCGCCCTGGGAGCGATAGGTGTCGATGCGGAGATCGCTTTCCTTGATCTCGATATCGACGTCCTCGACCTCGGGCAGCACCGCGACGGTGGCGGCGGAGGTGTGGATACGCCCGCCCGCCTCGGTGGCGGGGACGCGCTGGACGCGATGCACGCCGGATTCGTATTTCAGGCGCGCGAACACGCCGGTTCCGGCGATCGAGGCGACGACTTCCTTGATTCCGCCGATGCCGGTTTCGTTGAGGTCCATGATTTCCATGCGCCAGCCGCGCAGCGCGGCGTAGCGCTGGTACATGCGGAACAGGTCGGCGGCGAACAGCGCGGCTTCCTCGCCGCCGGTGCCGGCGCGGACTTCGAGGATCGCGTTGCGCGCGTCATCGGCGTCCTTGGGCAGGAGGGCGAGGCGCATCGCCGCCTCGATCTCGGGGAGGCGCTGCTTGCAGTCGTCGAACTCCTCCTGCGCGAGTTCGCGCAGGTCGGGGTCGGCGGAGCCGTCGCGCGCCATCGCCTCGGCTTCCGCCAAGTCGGCACGGGTCTTTTTCCACGCCTCGATGAGTTCGACGAGCGGCCCGAGTTCGGCGACCTCGCGCGAGAGCGCGGTCATCGTCGCGGTATCCATCCGGGAATCGGTGGCGAGACGCCCGGTGGCCTCCTGATGGCGGCGCAGGACCTGTTCGAGCTTGTCTTCAAATGCCACCGATGGCGACCTCCGCAGTGCCCGCGAGCATGGCGCGGACGGTGTCTTCCATGCGGTCGAGGGCGACGGTGGCCTGCTCGCCGGAATCGAGGTCGCGCAGGGTGACGGCGCGGGCGAGGCGTTCGTCCTCGCCGAAGATCACCGCGACGCGTGCCGAGACCTTGTTGGCGCGCTTCATCCGCTTGCCCATGTTGCCCGAGAAGCCGAGATCGACGGCGAAGCCCGCACGGCGCAGGCGCTCGGTGAGAATCATCGCCTCGCGCTTGATCATCGGGTCCGCGCCCGCCGGAATCATCGCCACCGGGCGGGTGGTCGCCGGGGGTTCGGCGAGCAGCATCGAGAGGCGTTCGACGCCCGCCGCCCAGCCTACGCCGGGGGTTGCGCCGCCGCCCATGGTCTTGATCAGGCCGTCGTAGCGCCCGCCTGCCATCACTGTGCCCTGCGCGCCGAGCGCGTCGGTGGTGAACTCGAACGCAGTGTGGCCGTAGTAGTCGAGGCCGCGCACCAAGCGCGGGTTCTCGACGAAATCGAGGCCGAGGTCCATCAGGCCGTTCTTCAAATCGTCGTAGAACGTACGCGACGCCGGATTGAGGTATTCGCCCAGGAGCGGCGCGTTGGCGATCACCGCGCGATCGCCCTCGTCCTTGGAATCGAGGATGCGCAGCGGATTGCGCTCAAGGCGGTCGCGGCTGTCGGCGGAGAGCAGGCCGATGTGGCCGGAGAGGTAGTTCACCAGCGCGCCGCGATAGGCCTCGCGGCTTTCGGTGTCGCCGAGGGTGTTGATCTCCAGCGTGACGTTGCCCTTGAGGCCGAGGCTGTCGAGGATGTGGCGGCCGAGCGCGATTACCTCGACGTCCGCCTGCGGGTCCGGCACGCCGATGAGCTCCACGCCGATCTGGTGGAACTGGCGCTGGCGGCCCTTCTGCGGCCGCTCGTAGCGGAACATCGGGCCGCTGTAGAACACCTTGAACGGCAGGTCGTTGCCGAGACCATTGGAGATGAACGCGCGCGCCACACCCGCCGTGCCCTCGGGGCGGAGCGTGATGCTCTCGCCCTTGCGGTCGGCGAAGGTGTACATCTCCTTGGTGACGATGTCGGAGGTATCGCCCAAGGTGCGCGCGAACACGCCGGAGAACTCGAAGATCGGCGTCGCCATCTCGTCGAAGCCATAGCGCGACGCGGTGGTGCGGCCGGTTTCGACAACGTGACGGAAGGCCCGCATTTCGTCGGGCAGAAGATCGTGCGTCCCGCGCACCGGCTGGAGGGTGGACACCCCGGAATCCTTTCTAAAGCAACGTGAAGTCTGGCGAAGGTCAGTCCGCCTTGGCGGCGGAGGCCGCAAGGCGTTTTTCCACCAGATTGACGAGATGGTCAACGATCGCCTCGGTCCCGATGGTATGATCGGGGACGCCCGCGAGGTAGATCTTGTGGGTGTTCCGGCCGCCGCCGGTCAGGCCGATGTCGCTGGAGCGCGCCTCGCCCGGGCCGTTGACGACGCAACCGAGCACCGAAAGGGTGATCGGCTGGACGATGTGTTCCAGGCGCTTTTCCAGCTCGGCGACCACGGCGGTGACGTCGAAGCCCTGCCGCGCGCACGACGGGCAGGCGACGATGCGCACGCCGCGATGGCGCAAATCGAGCGACTTCAGGATGTCGAAGCCGACCCGGACTTCCTCCGCCACGTCGGCCGAGAGCGAAACCCGGAGGGTGTCGCCGATGCCCTTGCGCAGCAGATAGCCGATGCCGAGCGCCGACTTCACCGTGCCCGCGCGCAAGCCGCCGGCCTCGGTGACGCCCAAGTGCAGCGGATAGTCGCAGACCGCCGCGAGCTGTTCGTACGCGGCCATGGCGAGGAAGACGTCGGAGGCCTTCACCGAAATCTTGAAGTCGAAGAAGTCGTTGTCCTCGAGGATGCGGGCGTGCATCAGCGCGCTCTCGACCATCGCCTCGGGGTTCGGCTCGCCGTACTTTTCGAGCAGGTCTTTGTCGAGCGACCCGGCGTTGACGCCGATGCGCATCGAACAGCCGTGGTCCTTCGCCGCCTGCACCACCGCCTTCACCCGGTCGGGCGAGCCGATGTTGCCGGGATTGATGCGCAGGCAGGCCGCGCCCGCCTCGGCGGCCTCGATGGCGCGCTTGTAGTGGAAGTGGATGTCGGCGACCACCGGGACCGTGGTGCCCTTGACGATCTTCGCCAGCGCCGCGGTGGAGTCCGCATCCGGGCAGGACACCCGGACGATGTCGACGCCCGCGTCTTCCATGCGGCGGATCTGCGCCAGGGTGCCTTCGACGTCGGCGGTCAGGGTGTTGGTCATCGACTGCACCGAGATCGGCGCGTCGCCACCGACGAGCACCGAGCCGACGCGGATCTGGCGGCTCTTGCGGCGCGGGATGCGGCAATATTCGGGGTTGCTCACTTAGGCCCTCACAAGGCGCGGTTGACGATCGCCATCAGGTGGTGGCTCACCGGCCACCGCGCAACCGGTCGGCACTGAGCTGAACGTCGCGCACCACCTGGCCCTGGCCACCCAGCGGCGGCGCCTTCTGGCCGTCGACGAGGATGTTGAGGCCGCCCGCGTTGCCGGTCATCAGGGTGAGGCCGGAGCGGTTGGGCACGAGGAAGCGGTCGCCGGAATGCATCAGCCGGGTCAGCACCAGAGAGCCGTTCTCGGTCACCTGGACCCAGGCGTCGGCGGTGGCGACGAGTTCGATCCGCGCACCGGCGTTCTCCTCACCGTAGACCCGCGCCTGACGATTCAGCGTCTCCGGGGTGGCGGGCGGGGTGTCGGAATTTTCGTCCACCACCGGGCGCGGCGGCGCGGCGGGCACCACGACCGGCTTGGCCGGAGCGGGCGTCGCGACGGGTGCGGCAGG
>LUYR01000622.1 GCA_001603335.1 Rhodospirillales bacterium Alpha_05
AGCGGGCTGTCGAGGGCCGGCGTGGCTTTCCACAGGTCAAACACGCGGCGGATCTTCGGATCGGAGTTGGCGATGTGGCGCGCGAGCGCGTTGGCGTAAAGCCGGTTGAAGACCTGCTCGCTGCACTCGTACGGAAACTCCATCAGGTACGGCAACGCCATCACCGCGTACCACGCCGGCTGCGAGGTCATCTGCACCGTGAGCGACTGGTGGCGCAGCGTGTCGGACTCGCCGCTCGCGAGCAGCTTCGGGAAGGTAAACGCCTTCGTCTGCTTGCCGCGGATGGGCAGCGGCACCGATTCCGTCACGAGGATTCGCCGGCTGAGCACGGGTAGGAAACCCTCCTCACCGTCGCTGGCCTGCGCGGTGGCGCCGACGGCCTTGTACGTGAGGAAACCGAGCCCGTCGGGCACGGCGATCCGCCACGCGTAGCTGCGCGACTGCTTCGCCGGCACGTCAAACGCCTGCTCAGTCGCGCCGAGCCCCAACGCGGCATCGACGGACTGCTGCGTGGCGGCGTCGGCAAAGGTGAGCTGCACCGTGCCCTGCTGCGGCTGGTCGCTCTGGTTGCTCACCTTCACGGTGAACTCGATCGCGTCGCCCTCGCGCACGAACCGCGGCGGGTTGGGCTCGACCATGAGATCCTTCGCGGTGACGGCTTTTCCGGTCAGCAACCCGGCGCGAAGCTGCGCGTCGTGCGCGAAGCCGAGGAACTTCCACTCGGTGAGCGCCTCCGGCATCGTGAACGTCATCCGCACCG
The DNA here is from genome assembly GCA_001603335.1 of Rhodospirillales bacterium Alpha_05. Taxonomy (GTDB): domain Bacteria; phylum Pseudomonadota; class Alphaproteobacteria; order Rhodospirillales; family Rhodospirillaceae; genus Oleispirillum. The sequence goes on from LUYR01000622.1 coordinate 761, forward strand.
TGCCGTCCGCCCCCGCCGTCAGGTGCGGGAAGAAGAACGCGGTCTCGTTGAGGTTCTTCCGCGCGGCGACTTTGGAGAGGTCGGGTTTGGGCGTAGATTCCAACTTGTTGTAGTAGTCCCAAACAACACCACTAGCCTGATCCGCCAACTCCCCCGACATTCGCGTGCCAGCGAGCGTATCGCTCGCCGCGTATCCCTCATACTCTGCCTCGGCCGATACACAAAAGGCTCCAATGGAATTCTCATCCGCGCCGCCTGCAGGCGCACTCGGCATCGCCAGCATCACCACCTTCGGCCGCTCGTACTGCCAGCCCCAGACGTCGGACACGACTTCCGAGGGAAACACACGATAGCGCCACTCAGTGCCACGCTGATCGACCGACCAGTGACCGCGATAATTTCCAAAAACATTCCGCCCGTTCAGGAATTCCGTGTTGAGAACATCTTGCTCCTCGCGAAACACTCCAAAATCAAACAACCAATGGTTTGGCGCATACTGGTCGAGCGAGGCGTCGTAGAGCGCGGCGACCATCTCGGCGCTCGCGCGCTCCGCGTCGGGCCCGGTCACCACGGCCGTCCACGTCTCCTTCTGGCCAGGCGAGAGCTTCGAGCGGAACGTCTCCCACTTCACCGTGAGCTGCTTATTCGTCCACGGCACCTGCACGATCCGCTCGTTGAAGTAGGCGCGGTTCTCGCGCACATACGTCACGCGCACCGTGAAGCCGCCGCGCAGCGCCTCGGTCACCTCCTGTTCGACGAGCGCCTGCGTGCGGCCGGCCTTCGTCCAGTAGCTCTGAAGCCGCTTGCCGTCGCACTCGATCTCCACAAACGCCCGGCCGCTGCCGTAGCCCGTGCCCCAGAGCGCGGTGAACGCTTCGCCCGGCTCCACCGACCACGCCGGCGCGGTAAAATGGTTCGGCACCTTCACGCCGTACGCCTTTGCCGCCGGATCGACAACCTCCACCATGCTGCGCGCGGTCACCGGTTTTCCAAACCGGTCCTTCGTCTCGACGACGGCACGATAGAGCCCGGCCGGGAGCTTCGCGGCGAGCTTCGCCGTGCCGTCGACCGCAGTCGTGAACGTCTGCTCGGTCATCAGGGCGCCCAGCGCCCACGATTCCGGATTGGTCGGATCGGGCTGCGGCTCGTCGCCGCCGCTCCACCAGAAACGCGCCTGCTGG
>LUYR01000623.1 GCA_001603335.1 Rhodospirillales bacterium Alpha_05
GCGAGGCGGAACAGCGGCTGGAGGCGGAAGACCATCGCGTCGGCATCCATGTCGGCGGGGAGCACGTCGTCCACCCGGGAGAGGCTGGCTTCCTGGCGCGCGAGCTCGCCGTCCGCCATCGTCACCGCGATACCGACCGTTGCGGTTTCGGGAGCGCCGCGAAGACCCGACACCACCGTTTCGACCCACTCCAGGGCGCCCGGAGCCGGGATCAGCAGGACCACGTCGCACGGGTCCGCCTGCATCGCCGCCAGGGCCTCGGCGCTGTCGCCATGAAGCGCGACGCGATAGCGTGCGTGCTCGAAATAGGCGGCGACTTCCTGCGCGCGTGCGCGGTCGGGGGAGACGATGGAGAGGCTGCCGATGTTGGTCATGTCTTGGGATCTTTACCGAGGGCATACGAGGATTAAGAAAATCGGATATTACGCGATGTCGTGCGGGGGCGCCACGATCTCCTGCCGCGCGCTCGGCGCGGCGTAATCCAGATCCGCATCACATTTCTATCACAAATTTTTCTTCCCCGCGAAAACGACACGGCGAACGATTGTTTCTAGCTTGCCGCCGTCGGTTCATCAGACGGGGCAGGGTACATGACTGCGATACACGTCGGAAATTTGTCGAAGACCTTCCCCCGGCCGCCGGGAGGTAGCCCGGGCAATAGCCGGGCGCTCAACGACATTACCCTCGACATCGCGACGGGCGAGATGGTCGCGCTGATCGGCGCGTCGGGCTCGGGCAAGTCGACGCTGATCCGCCACCTGAGCGGCCTGGTGATCGCCGATCGCGGCATCCTCGGCAAAACCGGCGAGGTGACGATCGCGGGCGAACAGATGCAGTGCAACGGCCGCCTGAGCCCCCACGTGCGCCGCCTGCGCACCGACGTCGCGGTGATCTTCCAGCAGTTCAATCTCGTCGGGCGGCTTTCGTTGCTCGAAAACGTGCTCTTGGGCGGTCTTGGCCGGATCGGCTTCTGGCGCGGCAGCCTCGGGCGCTTCAGTCGCGCGGAAAAGCTCGCGGCAATGGAGGCGCTCGCCCGCGTCGGCATGGCCGACTACGCGATGCAACGCGCCTCGACCCTCTCCGGCGGCCAGCAGCAGCGCGGCGCGATCGCCCGTGCGCTGGTGCAGAAGGCGGCGATCATCCTCGCCGACGAACCGATCGCCTCCCTCGACCCCGAGAGCGCGCGACGGGTGATGGAGTCCCTCGCGCAGATCAACGCCGAAGACGGCACCACCGTGGTCGTCTCCCTGCATCAGGTCGCCTACGCCAAGAAGTATTGCCCGCGCGCCATCGCCCTCTCCGGCGGCAGCGTGGTGTTCGACGGCCCGAGCCGGGCCCTCGACGTTCCGACGCTGTGCACGCTTTACGGCGCGCAGTGCGAGGAACTCTTGATGGACGAAACTCTCGGTCCGGATTCCGCCTCGCCCGTCGACGACGTCGACGGGGTTCCGTCCCTGCGTGCCGTCGGCATCCGGGGCGTCTGACGTTCGGCGGGGGTGCCCGCCGTTTCACCTCACGCATCCTTTAGGAGATACCAGATGTTGCGCAAGACTCTGTCCGCCACGGTTGCGGCTGCCGCCCTGATCGCGGTTTCCGGGGCTGCCTCGGCGAAGATGCCGGAGACCCTCAACTTCGGCATTATTTCCACCGAATCCTCCCAGGCCCTCAAGGAGAGCTTCGAGCCCTTCCTCAAGGATATGGAAAAGAGCCTGGGGGTGAAGGTGCGGCCGTTCTTCGCGCCCGACTATGCCGGCATCATCGAAGGCATGCGCTTCAACAAGGTCGACATCGCCTGGTTCGGCAACAAATCGGCGATGGAGGCGGTGGACCGCGCCGGTGGCGAGATCTTCGCCCAGACCGTCGACGTCACCGGCAACCCGGGCTACTGGTCGCTGCTTTTGGTGAACAAGGACAGCCCGGTCAAGTCGCTGGCCGACGTGCTGAAGTGCGACAAGTCGCTCGCCTTCGGCAACGGCGACCCGAATTCGACCTCGGGCTACCTGGTGCCGAGCTTCTACGTCTTCGCGCAGAACCACGTCGACCCCAAGGATTGTTTCAAGGTGGTGCGCAACGCCAGCCATGAAGTCAACGCCATGGCGGTCGCCAACAAACAGGTCGACGTCGCCACCAACAACACCGAATCCGTAGACCGCCTGACCCAGGTGCATCCGGAGGAAGCCCAGAAGATCAAGGAAATTTGGCGTTCGCCGCTGATCCCGTCGGACCCGATGGTGTGGCGCAAGAACCTCGACGGGGACGCCAAGGAGAAGATCTACAGCTTCTTCCTCCGCTACGGCCGCCAGGGCGACTTGAAACAGGTGCAGCATGAGCGCGACGTCCTCGCCAAGATGTCGTCGGGCTGGGCACCGTTCATCGCGTCTTCCGATCTCCAGTTGATCCCGATCCGCCAGATGCAGGCGTTCCGCGACAAGCTCAAGCTCGAGGCGAGCACCGACATCGACGCCAAGGAAAAGGCCGCGAAGATCGCCAAGCTCGACGCGGACCTGAAAAACCTCGACGCGTTGGCCAAGGCCACCGAATTCCGCAAGTAGCCCCAAAGCGTGGCCGCCCGGAAGTCTCCGGGCGGCCGCTCTTCAATGAACCCAAGGAGCGGCGCATGGAAACTTCTCCCCGAACTTCGGCTGCGGTGGCTCTGCCCGCCGTGGATGGCCGCGCGCGGACCCTCAAGCTCGTCGGCTGGGGGATTCTCGGCGCGCTGCTGATCGGCTCGTGGAAAGGCGCGGAGATGCGTCCGTTCGACCTGATCACCTACGGCGGCAACATGAAGGTGTTCGCTCAAGGCTTCTTCCCGCCGGATTTCCATAACTGGAAGATGTTCCTCGAGGAGATGCTGGTGACCCTCCAGATCGCGATCTGGGGCACCGCGCTCGCGGTGGTCGCCGCGGTGCCGTTCGGCATTCTCTCGGCCGAGAACGTCGCGCCGTGGTGGGTGGTGCAGCCGGTGCGGCGGGTGATGGACTCCTTCCGCGCGATCAACGAGATGGTCTTCGCCATGCTGTTCGTCGTCGCGGTCGGCCTCGGGCCGTTCGCAGGCGTGCTGGCGCTGTTCGTTCACACCACCGGCATCCTCGCCAAGCTGTTTTCCGAGGCGGTGGAGGCGGTCGACCCGCGCCCGGTGGAAGGCATCCGTGCGATCGGCGCGCACCCGGTGCAGGAGGTGATCTTCGGCGTCATCCCGCAGGTGCTGCCGCTGTGGATTTCCTTCGCGCTCTACCGCTTCGAATCCAACGTCCGCTCCGCTACCGTCGTCGGGTTGGTGGGGGCGGGCGGCATCGGCGTGGTGCTGTGGGAGGATATCCGCGGCTTCAACTATGCCGAAACCGCCGCGGTGATGCTGATCATCGTGGTTACTGTGACGCTGCTCGACCTGTTCTCGCAGCGCCTCCGCAAGCTCTTCACCTGACGGCGGCGAGGAAGTCCGCCACCGCTTCCGCCAGGGTAGCGTCGTTGGCGATGGTGACGAGGTCGGGATGGTTGGCGGAGAAGTCTTCGAGGTGCCGCAGGCGTGCGTCCACCGCGCAGGCGCTCTCGCGGCCCCGTTGGGCGAGGCGGGCGCGGCGGGTCTGCTCGGAGGCGGTGATCATCACCGGCAACAGGTCGGGGAAGCGGGAGAGGGCGCT
>LUYR01000624.1 GCA_001603335.1 Rhodospirillales bacterium Alpha_05
GGCGGCGGCGAGGCGCGCGCCGCCCTCGATCACCTTGCGCGGGTCGGCCATCACCGGCGCGAGCCGCTCCTGGATGTCGACGATGATCAGGCAGGATTGGGAAGCCTGGATGCGCATGGGGTCCTCCGATTGGCTATGGCGCGTGGCGGGCCCCGAGTGTCGGGGCAAGCGGCGGGGCGCAGCAAGCGGGTTTTTTCGGGAAATTCCGGTTTTTTGCGCATCCGGCGGCAGCTTCGCGGCGGTTGCCTCGCCTCGTGCGTTGACAATTGCAGAATTCGGCCCGATGATCGCGCAACTTTTTTAGCGTGCCAGGTACGACACGGTGCGATACCCGCACGCCCCCGGAAGCCTGGGCTTCCGCGGACAATTTCAGGAACATCGAACCACACATGACGTTCGAAGAGCTTGGGCTTGAGCCCAACACTTTGCAAGCCATCGCCGAGATGGGCTACACCACTCCCACCCCGATCCAGGAGCAGGCCATCGGCCTCGTCTTGATGGGCCGCGATGTCATGGGCATTGCCCAGACCGGCACCGGCAAGACCGGCTGCTACACCCTGCCGATGATCGACATCCTCTCCAACGGACGCGCCCGCGCACGCATGCCGCGGTCGCTGATCCTCGCGCCGACGCGCGAACTTGCCGCGCAGGTCTCGGAGAATTTCGAGCAGTACGGCAAGTACCACAAGCTCTCGATGGCGCTGTTGATCGGCGGCGAGAGCTTCGGCGACCAGGAAAGGGCGCTCGATCGCGGCGTCGACGTCCTGATCGCCACCCCCGGACGGATGATGGATCTGTTCGAGCGCGGCCGGATTCTCCTCTCCGACGTCAAGATCCTGGTGATCGACGAAGCCGACCGGATGCTCGACATGGGCTTCATCCCCGACGTCGAGAAGATCCTCGGCTGGCTGCCGCCGCTGCGCCAGACGCTGTTGTTCTCCGCCACCATGGCGCCCGAGATCAAGCGCCTCGCCGACAAGTTCCTCTCGAACCCGAAGATGGTTTCGGTCGCCCCGCCCGCCTCCACCGCGACGCTGGTGACCCAGGGGATGGTGATCGTCGACGCGAAGAACAAGCGCGAAGTGCTGCGTAGCCTGCTGAAGTCCGAGTCCGTCGCGAACGCGTTCATCTTCTGCAACCGCAAGCGCGACATCGCGGTGCTGTTCCGCTCGCTCGAGCGCCACGGCTTCTCGGTCGGCCAGCTGCACGGCGACATGCCGCAGGCGGTGCGCACCGAGACCCTCGACCAGTTCCGTCGCGGCGACATCAAGCTCCTGGTCTGCTCCGACGTGGCGGCCCGTGGCCTCGACATCGCCGACGTCTCGCACGTCTTCAACTTCGACGTCCCGAGCCACGCGGAGGACTACGTCCACCGCATCGGCCGCACCGGACGCGCCGGACGTGAAGGCGGCGCCTTCACCATCGCGACGCCCGAGGACGGCCGCTACGTCGCGGCGATCCAGAAGCTGATCGGCAAGGAAATTCCGCTGGTCCAGGTCGAAGGCGCGGAAACCCTCGCCCTCGAGGACGGCGACGCGCGTGGCGGACGCCGCCGCGGCGGCAGCTCCCGCGGTGCGAAGAGCGAAGCCAAGCCGCGCCATGAGCCGAAGCCGCGTCACGAGCCGAAGCCGGAAGCCGAGCCGAAGGCCGAAGCCAAGCCGAAGCCGGAAGCCAAGCCCGAGCCGAAGGCGGAAGCCCGCCCGACGCCCGAGCCGCGCGCCCG
>LUYR01000625.1 GCA_001603335.1 Rhodospirillales bacterium Alpha_05
ACCGATGCGGACGGCTGGAAGATCATCCTGGTGGAGGACGATGGCGGCGCCAAGGTGATGGCCTACCGCTGGAAACCCTGAGCGGCGCCGGCGATCGTCTCGCTCGGCGCGCCGGGCCGGATGGACATGAGTTGACCGGCCCGGGGCGGCTGGTTTGCTCCCGCCATGTCGCGCGAGATCATCCAAGTCGAACAGAAGGTGCCGCTTCTCAAGGGCCTTCCCCTGAGTGTGCAGCATTTATTCGCGATGTTCGGGGCATCGGTGCTCGTGCCGATTTTGTTCAACACGTGGGCGGGCAAGGTCGTGGTCGATCCGGCGCTGGTGCTCCTGATGAATGGCGTCGGCACGCTGCTTTATCTGGTGATCTGCCGCGGCAAGTCGCCGGCGTTTCTCGGATCGAGCTTCGCGTTTCTCGCGCCGACGGCCACGTGCATCGCTCTGGCGACGAAGGCGGGCCTCGATCCGCAGCTCGGGTTTCGGCACGCGCTGGGTGGATTCATCGTGGCGGGCGCGGTATTTGCGCTCGTGGCGCTGGTGGTGCATTTCGCCGGGCGCGCGTGGATCAGGATCATCCTGCCGCCGGCGGTGATGGGACCGGTGGTGGCGCTGATCGGGCTGGAGTTGGCGCCCGTGGCGGTGGGCAATGCCTTTTACCAAAATGGCACGATGGCCAGCGGCGTGATCGTGCCGGCGCACGTGTTGGTGGCGCTCGTTAGCCTGACGACGGTGCTGGTGGGCTCGCTGGTGTTTCGTGGATTTCTGGCGGCGATCCCGGTGCTGATCGGCGTCGCCCTCGGGTACGTGAGCGCGGTGCTGCTCAATATCTGGGTGCCGGGCTCGATCGATTTCACGCCGTTGCGCGAGGCGCAGCTGATCACGTTTCCCCATCCAGTCTGGCCGGTGTTTAACTGGGGCGCGATCCTCGTGATCCTCCCGGCGGCGCTTGTGGTGATCTCCGAACACATCGGGCACCTCTACGTGACCGGCAACATCGTCGGCCGCGATCTCTTCAAGGAGCCGGGCCTGCCGCGCTCGCTCTTCTCGGATGGCGTTTCCACCATGATCTCCGGCCTGTCGGGCTCGTGCCCGACGACCACCTACGGCGAAAACATGGGCGTGATGGCGATCACCAAGGTCTATTCCGTGTGGGTGATCGGCGGCGCGGCGGTGCTCTCCATCGTGATGGCGTTTCTCGGGCACGTCAGCGGCGCGATCCGTACGCTGCCCACGCCGGTGATCGGCGGCATCTCGATGGTGCTGTTTGGCGTGATCGCGGCCTCGGGTTTCCGTGTGCTCGTGGAGGCGCGCGTGGTCTATTCGAAATCGCGCAACCTGGTCCTCTCGGCGATCGTGCTGATGGTCGGCATCTCCGGCCTCTCGGTCAACGTGGGGCAGACGCAGCTCAAGGGCATGGTCCTCGGCACCTTTGTCGGCATGATTCTTGGCGTGGTCGTGTGGATCCTCGACCGGATGGATTGGACCGCCGAGCGGCCCGACGTGGACGCGCTCTAAACGCGGCGCGCCGGCATCAGCCGATCCGGAAACTTTCGCCGGGTTGCACCACGGTGAACTCGCCTGGCGCCAGCCGGGCGCGCGCGGAGGCGTCGGCCAGGGCTTGGAGCGGGGCGTCGCGGGATTCGTCGGCGAGTTGGAAACAGCCCCAGTGCATGGCCACGCTGCGATGTGCGCCGAGATCGCGGTGGAGTTGCACGGCCTCGGCCGGCGTGCAGTGCTGGGTTTTCATGAACCAGCGCGGCTCGTAGGCGCCGATCGGCAGCAGCGCCAGATCGGGCGGCCCGAGGCGGCGGCGGATCTCGTCGAACATCGGCTCGTCGTAGGCGGTGTCGCCGGCGAAGTGCACGGTGCGCGCCCCGCAGCGCAGGTTGAAACCGGCCCAGAGCCGGCGGTTGCGCCAGCCGGTCACGCGGTTGCTCCAGTGCCGCGCGGGTGTCGCCGTGACGACGAGGCCCGGTGCGAGCGTGTGCGCCTGCCACCAGTCCAGCTCCACGATCTGGCGAAAGCCGGCGCGGCGGCCTAGGTCAGCGTTGCCCAGCGGCGTGATCAGCACCGGATCATGGGCGGCGACGATGCGGCTGAGCGTGGGCAGGTCGCAATGGTCGTAGTGGTCGTGGCTGAGCAGGACGGCGGCGATCTTCGGGAGCGCGTCGAACTCAACACCGGGCGCGTGGACGCGGCGGATGCCGTAGCGGCCCTCGGGGCCGCAGCACGGGCTGTAAACGGGATCGGTGAGCACGTTGCCCAGCGGTGTCTGGAGCAGAAAGGTGGCGTGGTTGATCCAGGTG
>LUYR01000626.1 GCA_001603335.1 Rhodospirillales bacterium Alpha_05
AAGCATCAGCTCGCCAGCGCCTCGATGGGCGGGCAGGCACAGACCAGATTGCGGTCACCCGCCACATTGTCGATGCGCGAAACGGGCGGCCAGTATTTCGATGCCGAATCCAGCGAGCCGGCGGGGAAGGCGGCTTGCGCCCGGCTATAGGGATGCGCCCAGTCGTCCGCCATGAGTTCGGCGGCGGTATGCGGGGCATTGGCGAGCGGATTGTCGTTCTCCGCCCATTCGCCGCTTGCAATGCGCGCAGCCTCGCCGGCAATCGAGATCATCGCCTCGCAGAAGCGGTCGAGCTCCTGCTTGGGTTCGGATTCCGTCGGCTCTACCATCAGCGTTCCGGCCACCGGCCAGCTCATGGTCGGAGCGTGGAACCCGTAGTCGATCAGACGCTTGGCGATGTCCTCGACGCTGACGCCCGCGCTATCCTTCAACACACGCGTATCGAGGATGCATTCATGCGCCACGCGATCGTTGCGCCCCTTGTAGAGCACCGGATAATGCTCCTTCAGGCGATGCGCGATGTAATTGGCATTGAGGATTGCCATTTCGGTCGCAAGCTTCAGGCCGCCGCCGCCCATCATGCGGATATACATCCAGGTGATGGGCAGGATCGACGCACTGCCGAAGGGGGCTGCCGCCACCGCATGGGTGGTGCCGAGTTCCACATGGCCGGGCACAAAGGGCTTCAGATGCGCCTTGACGCCGATCGGCCCGACACCGGGCCCACCGCCGCCATGGGGAATACAGAAGGTCTTGTGCAGGTTCATGTGGCAGACATCGGCGCCGAGATCGCCCGGCCGGGCAAGCCCCACCAGCGCGTTGAGGTTTGCCCCGTCGAAATAGACCTGCCCGCCATGCTCGTGGATCATCGCGCACATGTCGCGCACGCCTTCCTCGAAAACGCCATGGGTGGAGGGGTAGGTCAGCATCAGCGCGGCGAGCTTTTCTGAATGCTCCTGCGCCTTCGCCTTCAGGTCCTCCTGGTCGATATCGCCGTTTTCCGTGCAGCGTACAACCACGACCCGCATGCCGGCCATCGCCGCTGAAGCGGGATTGGTACCGTGGGCGGAGGAGGGGATGAGGCAGATGTCACGCCCACTGTCGCCGCGCGAGGCATGGTAACGGCGGATCGCCAGCAGGCCGGCATATTCGCCCTGGCTGCCCGCATTGGGCTGCAACGAAACGCCGTCGAAGCCGGTGATCTCCGAAAGCCAGCAGTCGAGATCCTCGATCATGCGGCGATAGCCGGCCGTATGCGCCTGCGGTGCGAAGGGGTGCAGATTGCCCACTTCGGGCCAGCTCACCGGCATCATCTCGGCGGCGGCGTTGAGCTTCATTGTGCAGGAGCCGAGCGGGATCATGGCGCGGTCGAGCGCCAGATCCTTGTCGGACAGCCGGCGCAGGAAGCGCATCATCTCCGTTTCGGAGCGATGGGCATGGAAATCGGGCTGCGTCAGAAAGCCCCTGCCGCGTGCCGCAGCCGGCGCGAGGGGTGTGATTGCCTGCGGAACGGTTGCCCCGAAAAGCGCTGCCAGGGCTTCGAGATCGGCCTCGCTGGAGGTCTCGTCGAAGCTGACGCCGAGCCTGTCGCCATCGATGAGACGGAGAAGCCGCCCACCGTCTTCGGCCTTGCGGGCGATATCGGCTGCCTTGCCAGGAACGCTGACCGTCACGGTGTCGAAGATGTTTTCGCCCGCAAGCGAAAGCCCCGCTGCCTTGAGAGCCGTATGGAAGCGCGCCGCAAGCCCGTGCACGCGGCTTGCGATCCCCGCGAGCCCTTCCGGTCCGTGCCAGATCGCGTAGGCGGCAGCCATGTTGGCAAGCAGCGCCTGCGCGGTGCAGATGTTGGAGGTGGCCTTGTCGCGGCGGATATGCTGCTCGCGTGTCTGGAGCGCCAGGCGATAGCCGGGACGCCCATGCGCATCCGTCGACTGGCCGACGAGCCGGCCGGGCATCAGGCGGGTCAGGCGTTCCGACACGGCGCAATAGGCCGCATGAGGGCCGCCAAAGCCCATCGGCACGCCGAAGCGCTGCATGGAGCCGACGGCGATCTCCGCGCCGAGTTCGGCGGGTGTCCGGCTCAGGATGAGGCCGAGCGGATCGGCAACGAAGATGACTACTGCGTCCTTCGCCTTGGCTTCGGCGATCAGCGCTGAATGATCGACATAGACGCCATAGGTGTCGGCCCAGGGCACGATCAGCGCGAACGTATCGTCGTCGATTACACTTCCGTCCACGGTGATGCCCAGCGGTTCGCCGCGCGTTGTCACCACGTCAAGCGTCTGCGGGTGCAGGCTGCCCGCAATGGCGAGCCGGTTGCGCTTGGAGCGGTGGTGTCGCCAGGCGATCCCCACAGCCTCGGCAACCGCCGATCCCTCATCGAGCAGCGATGCGGAGGCGACGGGCAGGCCGGTGAGCTCCGTCACCAGCGTCTGGAAATGAAACAGCATTTCCAGTCGGCCCTGGCTGATCTCGGACTGATAGGGCGTATAGGCTGTATACCAGGCGGGGTTTTCGAAGAGGTTGCGCTGGATGACGGGCGGAACCTCCACACCGTGGAATCCGGCGCCGATGAAGCTCTTCATGACCTTGTTCTGGTGCATGGCCGCGCCGAGTTCGGCAAGCGCCTCTGCCTCGCTGGCCGCAGGCGGCAGATCGAGGGCGCGGTCGAGCCGGATCGATTTCGGCACGGCCTGCGTGATGAGCGTTTCAAGCGAGGGCACACCAAGCGCAGCGAGCATCGCCTTGGTTTCATCACCGCGCGGACCGATGTGGCGGGCGGCGAAAGGGAGTGTGTTGACGGGCATGGTGTTTCCTCAGCCGAGCGAAGCCTGATAGGCGGCTTCGTCC
>LUYR01000627.1 GCA_001603335.1 Rhodospirillales bacterium Alpha_05
TCCGATCTGTTGGCCATGGTGCCGCGCACCCGCACCAGCCCGGCGGTCGCCTGGGTGATGCCGATGCTCGGGCCCTTGGGCGCCGGGTTGACGCCGATGTCGAGCGCCTCGGTCTTCAAGTTGACGCCGCCGCCGACGCCGACGTTGAACGCGTCGGTCTCCGCCGCGATGCCGCGCCCGAAGTCGACGATGCCGTCCTTGACCGGGAAGCGCACCACCATGCAGCTCAGCACCGTCTTTTGCCGCGTCGTGAAGCCGCTGTCCAGCATCGTCAGGCCCGACATCGCCCAGTCGCCGATCGCCTTCCTCAGCTCGGCGTTGACCACTTCGGTGCGTCCGGCGTCGAAGGAGACGGTGCCGTTCAGCGCCGCCATCAGTTCGCGCACCGAATTGCCGTGGGATTTCAGGTGTACGTCGGACGCGGTCGGGCCGCCTGAGGCCATCTGGGTCATGTTCATTTCCGCCGCGACGGTGCCGAGGTTGACGTCCTTGGTGGTGAAGTCGGCGACGAGCGCGGCGGGCTTGCCCGGGGAACGGGCGTCGAGGTTGACCTTGGCTTCCGCCTGGCCGCCGCCGATGCCGAAGGTTTCATGGTAGTCGAGGACGCCGTCCTGGATCGTCATGCGGAGCTGTACGTCGTGCATCGTCACGCCCTTGGGCAGGGTGAGGGTGCCGGTGCCGAGCTTGAAGTCGACGTCCGCCGCGCGCAGCCCGTCGAGCGGCAGCGGATCGGCGGGGAACACACGATCCGACGGCTTGGCCGGAGTCGCAGGAGCGGCGGGGGCGCCGTCGGCCTTCTTGCCGCCGACCGCTTCAAGCAGCTTCGGCACGTCGACCGCGTCCGCGCCCGCGTCGAAGGCGATCTTCGGCTTCTTGCCGCCGAGATCGGCGGTCGCGTTAAAGTAGATGTCGGGTCCGGCGAGCTTCAACACACCGTCCTGGAGGCGGTAGCCGTTCGCGCCGATGGTCTTCAAATCGCCCTTGATCGCGAGCGGCGGCACCGCCGAGAGGTCGACGCCGAAGGCCTTCGCCACCTTGTCGTACGCCTTGGCGTCGACGCTGAACTTCATCGCCACGTCCTTGGCATCCTGCGGCTTGCCGATGGTGCCGTCGGTCGAGAGGTCGATGCCGGGCACGGTGACGCTGAGCTTGGCGGTGGTCGGATGGTTGTTGATCAGCGCGTCGACCGGGCCGAGCTGGCCCTTCGCCGCGATCGGCAGGTCGTTGTAGACCATGTCGAGAGTGAGCTTGAGCGGATCGCTGAAGTTCTTCGCGTCGGCCTGGAGGTTCTTCACCTCCACCGCGAGCTTCTGGCCGGTGACCGCGTCGTCGAGGTTGACCTTAGTATTGACGATGTCGATGCCGCGGATCGCGATCTTCGGCGCGGGGCCGGACGCGTCGGCAGGCTTGGCGGTCATCGCCGGTCCGGTCATCGCGGTCGGGTCGGATTTCGGCGCCAGATCCCAGGTGGCGCTGCCGTCCTTGCGACGCTCGAGATTCACCGTGGTGTCGTGGATCACCAGCTTGTTGATCTGGTAATCGCCGGAAAGCGCCGGGATCAGGGCGATCTCGGCCTCCGCCCGACCGATCTGGGCGAGCTTGGGCGATTTCGCCCAAGTCGGGTTGGAGATTTCGACGCCCTCGATCACCACCGCCGGGGAAAACGAGATCTTGAGCTTCATCGGCCCGGTGATCGCCACCTTGCGGCCGGTGGCGTCCTCCGCCGCCTTGATGATCGTCCCACGATACGATTCGATGTCGAGCGAGGCGAGCACGCCATACGCCGCCACCGCACCGATTACCACCACACCGGCTACTATCTTGGCGACGCGCCCGAATTTCATGGTCATGACCTCCTTGAGACGGCGATTTGGCTTCGCCCTGACGATTCCCGCCCGCGTTGCGCGGGCCTTTTTGATCTAGGCACGATTCCCGTGTCCTGCACCCCCACCGCCACGGCGCAGGCCCGCTCCGCCTTTTAGCGCACCGAGGGCTAAGCCCTTGACTCCGATTTGCCTTATTTTCGCCCTGCCGGAGCGGGTAGGTTGCCACATTTCGAGTGAATTGGATTAATTTCGGCCTTTTCAAGACCTCCAAACTGGATTTTTTTCATATGCTTATCAACGTTTTATCCCAAAACTGCGCCGCCGCCCAGGAATGATGCGGGCTCTAATCTGCCACGTTTTCGCCCTATTCGCCTTTACATTTAAGGCGGACTGCACTAACCATTGGCCCGGGAAAAGATCCGCTATTCACCGCCTGGGGACTACCCGCTGCGGAGGATCTTGGGGCTTTCAACACAGAGAAAATTTCCGTTTTCTGGGGGCCAGAATGACTCATTCTGCTAGTAGTGCTCTCGTCGCGTCAGAAGGGATGACCGGCGACCGTAAGAAGCAAGTTATTGGTTTGTTCCTGGGTGTGGCGTTCCTGCTCTACACCCTGTTCACCACCCCGCCGGAAGGCATCAGCGTCACCGCCTGGAAGACCATCGGCGTGACCCTGCTGATGGCGACCTGGTGGATGCTCGAGGCGATTCCGATCGCCGTCACCGCGCTCGTGCCGCTGGTGCTGTTCCCCGCCTTGGGCGTGGTCTCGGCCAAGGCCGTCGCGCCGAACTACGCGAACGACCTGATCTGGCTGTTCGTCGGCGGCTTTGCCCTCGCCTACGCGATGGAAACCTGGAACCTGCACCGTCGCGTTTCGCTGATCGTGCTGAAGGTTTGCGGCACCAACCCGAAGATGCTGATCCTGGGCTTCATGGCCGCCACCGGCTTCCTCTCGGCGTGGATGTCCAACACCGCCTGCGCGGCGCTGATGATGCCGATCGGCATGGCGATCGTGAAGATGGTGCAGGAAGGCGACCGGCGCTCGGAAATCGAGAAGAAGGCCGCGATCAACTTCGGCATCTGCGTGATGCTCGGCATCGCCTTCTCGTCGTCGATGGGCGGCATGGCCACCCTGATCGGCACGCCGCCGAACGCGGTGATGGCCGGCCAGGTGATGCAGATGACCGGCACCGCCGTGCCGTTCGCCAACTTCATGATGGTTGGTGGCCCGATCGGCGTCGCCCTGATCGCGATCACCCTCTGGCTGCTGCCGGCGATGTTCCCGATCAAGGCGCTCGACCTCTCCGCCGCCGGCGCGATCGTCGACGAAGAGCTCGAGAAGCTCGGCCCGATGACGCGTGGCGAAATCACCACGATGATCCTGTTCGTCGGCACCGCGCTGGCCTGGATCCTGCGTCCGCAGCTGCTCTCGCTGCTGCCGTCGGTCGAGGTTGCCGGCAAGATCACCCCGCTGGCGAAGATGATCACCGACTCGACCATCGGCATGACCGCGCTGCTGCTCTGCTTCGTCGTTCCGGTGGACTTCAAGCGCGGCCGCATGGTGCTCGACACCAGCCTGTTCACCAAGGGTATTCCGTGGGACGCCATCCTGCTGTTCGGCGGCGGGTTCGCGCTCGGCGGTGCTCTGTCGAAGTCGGGCGTGACCGAATACGTTGCCGGTCAGATGCAGGCCCTCGCGGGCATGAGCTCGATCGTGATCATGGCGGTCCTGGCGCTGGTGGCGATGCTGCTCACCCAGATGACCTCGAACACCGCGGTGGCCGCGACCTTCGTGCCGCTGTCGATCTCGATCGCCCAGGGTCTCGGCGTTTCGCCGCTCCTGATGGCGATTCCGGTCGCCCTCGGCGCGTCCCTCGCCTTCGCGCTGCCGGTGGCGACGCCGCCCAACGCGATCGTGTTCGGCTCGGGGTTGATCCGCGTGCCCGACATGTTCAAGTCCGGCTTCACCCTCTGCCTCATCGGTATCGTGATCTCGATCGCCGTGATGTACGTGATGATGCCGATCGCCTTCGGTGTGAAGGTCTGATCTCAAGCTTTTCCGGCGGCGTTCGCGCCGCCGGAGCCACACATAAAAAACCCCGCCGCGTCCTTCGACGCGGCGGGGTTTTTCGTGGGCCCGTCCGGTTGGGCTCAGTAGTCGAGGTCGAACATCGGCTCGTCGCGGCCCATCACTTCCTCGAACCCGAGATCGGCGAAGGTCTTGGCGATGTGGCCGGAGAGCGGCGCGGAGACCCTGAGCACGCCGCCCGAGGGATGGGCGATGACCAGCGCGCGGGCGTGGAGATGGAGCTGCTTAACCTTGGTCACGCCGTCCGCCGCCTCGGGCAGGAAGGCGGCCCCGCCGCCGTACTTGCCGTCGCCCAGGATCGGCGTGCCGATGTGGGCCATGTGGACGCGCAGCTGGTGGGTGCGGCCGGTGCGCGGCATCATCGCCACCCAGGCGGCGCGCTTGCGCACCACGTCGACGACGCGGAAGTCGGTGACCGCCGCCTTGCCGTCGGTTTCGTCCACCGCGACCTTCTCGACCGCGCCGAACTTGACCTTGCCGAGGGGCGCCGAGATCCGCCCCTGCATCGGCTGCGGCACGCCCGCGACGATCGCCCAATAGAGCTTCTGGGTGCGGCGCTCGCGGAACGCGGCGGTGAGCGCCTGGGCCGCGGCGCGGGTACGCGCAAGCACCAGCACGCCCGAGGTGTCCTTGTCGAGGCGGTGCACCAAACGCGGCCGCTCGTCGGAGCCGAAGCGCAGCACGTCGAGCATCGCGTCGACGTGGGTGTCGGTGCCCGAGCCGCCCTGCACCGCAAGACCGGCGGGCTTGTTCAACACCAGCACCTCCGCATCCTTGTGGATCACGCAGGCGAGCAGCGCGGCGGCCTCGGCGTCGGTGATCTTCTTCGCCGGGGCCTTGGGCGGCACGTAACCCTCGGGGCGCGGCGCATAGGGCGGCACCCGCACCACCTGGCCGGTGGCGACGCGGTCGCCCGCCTTCACCCGCTTGCCGTCCACCCGCACTTGGCCGGTGCGGCAGAGCTTCTCGATCTGGCCACGGCCGCAATCCGGCAGATGGCGGGCGAACCAGCGATCCAGGCGGATGCCGTCGTCGGCCGCGTCCACGGTCAGGGTCTGCACGCCCGGTTTGGTATCCTGCATCGTCTCTCGCTTGCTCAAAACTTCAAAAAGCCGGGGCTAGACCCCGGCGACAATCTGTCGCACCAGATACAACGCAATGAACAGCGCCGCCAACCCGGCGACCACGCTGCCCGCGATGTAGGTGAACGCCATCATCAGGTGGCCGCGTTCGATCAGCAGCGCCGCGTCGAGCGAAAAGCTCGAGAACGTGGTGAAGCCGCCCAGGATGCCGACGGCGAAGAACGCCCGCAGCTCCTGGCTCACCGAATAGCGCAGCGCGATCAGCTCGACCACCATGCCCATCAGGAACGATCCCGCGATGTTGACCAGGAGCGTGCCCCAGGGGAAACCGCTGCCCGCCCATCGGCCCACCAGGCTCATCGTCAGGTAGCGCGCCAGGGATCCCATCGCGCCGCCACCGGCCACCGCAATCAACATCGTCAGGCTCATTCCGCGTCGTCTCCACTGGAACCGCTCTTCTCGGCACGCAGGCGGTTCCAGTACGCCAGTCGCTTGCCGATCTCCCGTTCGAACCCCCGCTCCACCGGCCGGTAGAACGTCTCGCGCGGCATCCCATCGGGGAAGTAGTTCTGCCCCGAGAAGCCCTCGGCGGTGTCGGGGTCGTACTGATACCCCGCGGAGTAGCCGAGCGCCTTCATCATCTTCGTCGGCGCGTTCAAGATGTGCATCGGCGGCATCAGCGAGCCGGTGCTTTTCGCCGCGCGTTTCGCCGCGCCGTGCGCCTTGTAGGCCCCCACCGACTTCGGCGCGGTGCCGAGGTAGATGACGAGATAGCTGAGGGCGAGGTCGCCTTCCGGCGAGCCGAGCCGGTCGTACGTCTCCCACGCCGAAATCGCCTGGGTCAGCGCGCCCGGATCGGCAAGGCCGATGTCCTCGACCGCGAACCGCGTGAGGCGGCGCAGGATATACGCCGGATCCTCGCCGCCGTCGAGCATTCGCGCCAGCCAGTAGAGGGCGGCGTCGGTATCCGAACCGCGCAACGACTTGTGCAGCGCCGAGATCAGGTTGTAGTGACTTTCCCCGGCTTTGTCGAACACCGGCGCGCGGCGCTGTACCACGCGGGCCAAGCCGGAGGCGTCGAACACCTCGCCCTCCCCCGCCATCGCGTAGAGCGCCTCGACCATGTTGAGCAGCATCCGGCCGTCGCCGTCGGCCATCGCCTTGAGCGCCACCCGCGCGTCGGCATCCAGCGGCAGGGCACGGCCGGTTTCGGCCTCGGCGCGGCCGAGCAGGGCTTCGAGCGCGTCGTCGTCGAGTCGCTTCAGCACCACCACCTGGCAACGCGACAGCAGCGCGGCGTTGAGCTCGAACGACGGGTTCTCGGTGGTCGCGCCGACCAGCACCACCGTGCCGTCTTCCACATAGGGGAGGAAGCCGTCCTGCTGCGCCTTGTTGAAGCGATGGATTTCGTCGACGAACAGCAGGGTGCCGCGACCGCTGGCGGCCCGCTCCGCCCGCGCGGCCTCGAACACCTTGCGCAGGTCCGCCACGCCCGAGAACACCGCGGACAGCGGCTGGAACGCGAGATCGGTGTGCGCCGCGAGGGCGCGGGCGAGCGTGGTCTTGCCGCAACCCGGCGGCCCCCAGAGGATCAACGACGGCACCCGCCCCTGCGCGATCTGGCGGCCGAGGGGACCATCCGGCCCGAGGACGTGGTCCTGGCCGAGAATTCCCTCGATCTCCGGCGGCCGCAGGCGGTCGGCGAGCGGATGCGGCGCGGCTTTCGCGGCGCGCTTCGGCTTCGGGTCGTCGAACAGGCCGTCGCTCATGGTTCAGCCATCCACGGACATCGCGAGGCGCTTGCCGTCGCGGAGGATTTCGACCCGCCAGCCGCCCTGCGCGGATTTGAGCGCCTTGAGCGCGGTGGCGACCGAGTCGATCTTGGTGCGGTTGATCTTGTCGAGCATGTCGCCGGGGCGGAAGCCCAAACGCGCCGCCACCGAACCTTCGGCGAGTCGCGTGACCACCACGCCGCCTTCGCCCAAGGGAATGCCGGTGTCCTCGGCGAGCGCCGGGTTGAGATTGGAGATTTCCGCGCCGGTGAGCGGCGTGCGGCCGCCGATCGTGGTCGACTGGCGCGGCGGGGTTTCCGGCGGCTCCATCAGCTTGGCGGTGAGCTTCAAATGCTCGTCCCGGCGCAGCACGGTGAGGGTCGCGGATTCGCCCACCGGCACCGTCGCGAGGCGATAGCGCAGGCCCGCCACGTCCTGGACGTCGCGGCCGTTGATCGCGAGCACGATATCGCCGGCGCGCAGCCCCGCGTGCGCCGCCGGACTGCCGGGATAGATCTCGCCGATGATCGCGCCGTAGGGGTGATCCATGCCGAGGCTATCGGCGACGTCGGCGGAGACGGTATTGCCGCTCGCGCCGAACCACGACCGCACCGGGCGGCCATGCGCCAGCAGGCTCTGCGCCACCGCACGCACCATCGGCGAGGGAATCGCGAAGCCGATGCCGATGCTGCCCGCGCCGCCCTTGCCGGAAAAGATCGCCGAGTTCAGGCCGACGAGGCGGCCGTGCATGTCGACCAGCGCGCCACCCGAGTTGCCGGGGTTGATCGCCGCGTCGGTCTGGATGAAGAAGCCGTAGTCGGTGACGCCCACCGAGGTCCGCGCCAGCGCCGAGACGATCCCCGAGGTGACGGTCTGGTTGAGGCCGAACGGGTTGCCGATGGCGAGCACCAGGTCGCCGACCTCCAGGCTGTCGGCGTCGCCGAACTGGAGGTACGGCAGCGCGCGGCCGTGGGTGTCGATGCGCAGCACGCCGAGGTCGGTCTTGGGGTCGCGGCCCACCACCGTCGCCGGATACTCGCGGCGGTCGGAGAGGATCACGGTGATCTCGTCGGCGTCCTCGATGACGTGGTTGTTGGTCACGATCACCCCCGACGGATCGATGATCACGCCCGAGCCCAGCGCGCGCTCCACCCGCTCGCGCGGCACCGATTGCCCCATGCCGAACTGGTCGCCGAAGAACTGGCGGAAGAACGGGTCGTTGAGCAGCGGGTTCGGGCGGGTGCGTACGGCGACGGTCTTGCGGGTGTAGATATTCACCACCGCGGGCGCGACCGCCTTGACCACCGGCGCGAAGGATTCCTGGATCTGCGCGCGGCTCTCCGGCGGCACCCGCACTTCCTGCGCACGCGCCGGCGGCGCCGCGAGCAGCGCAAACCCCACGCACGCGATCACCAAACTCCGCAGCCCCGAACCGGTCATGTCCCACTCTCTCCTTGCCAAAAGAAAAGGCGACCCGAAGGTCGCCTTTCCCAAACGCGCTTGAAGGCTTTCGCCTCGAAGGCTTACGCCTCGGCGGCGACTTCGTCCTCGGCCACGATCATGGTCGGGCCGGAGTCCTTGCCCTTCGCCTCGGGGTCACGATCGACCAGCTCGATGATCGCCATCGGCGCGCAATCGCCGTAGCGGAAGCCCGCCTTCAGCACCCGCGAGTAGCCGCCCTGGCGGGTGGCGTAGCGATCCTTGAGCACAGAGAACAACTTGGAGACGATGTCGTTGTCGCGCAACTGCGCATACGCCTGACGGCGGGCATGCAGGTCGCCGCGCTTGCCGAGGGTGATCAGCTTCTCGACGATCGGACGCAGTTCCTTCGCCTTCGGCAGCGTGGTCTTGATCTGTTCGTGCTTGATCAGGGCCGACGCCATATTGGCGAACATGGCGCTGCGGTGAGCACTGGTGCGGTTGAGTTTACGACCACCCATACGATGACGCATTCGATCCTCCTAAAGCTGTCGGCTCGCGCACGAGTCCGATGACGTTCGCAACCCCGCCGCAAAGGCTCAAAGAGCCTTCAGGGCCGGAGCGCCGGGCCCACCATGGGCCCATCTTCAACCAACCAAGCGGTGGAAGCGCCCTTAGTAGGGCTCTTCCAGCTTCTTGGCCAACTCTTCGATGTTTTCCGGCGGCCAGTTCGGAATGTCCATGCCGAGGTGCAGGCCCATGGACGCGAGCACTTCCTTGATCTCGTTCAAGGACTTGCGGCCGAAGTTCGGGGTCCGCAGCATCTCGGTTTCGGTCTTCTGAACCAAGTCGCCGATGTAGATGATGTTGTCGTTCTTCAGGCAGTTCGCCGAACGGACCGAAAGCTCCAGCTCGTCGACCTTGCGCAGAAGGTTCTTGTTGAACGGCAGTTCGTCGGCCTTTTCGGCTTCCGGAGCGGTCTGCGGCTCCTCGAAGTTGACGAACAGCTGCATCTGGTCCTGGACGATGCGGGCGGCGAGCGCGACCGCGTCTTCCGGGGTGACGGTGCCGTCGGTGATGATGTTCATCACCAGCTTGTCGTAGTCGGTGACCTGGCCGACGCGGGTGTTGTCCACCTCGTAGGCCACCTTCAGCACCGGCGAGAAGATCGCATCCACCGGAATCAGGCCGATCGGGCAATCTTCCGGACGGTTCATCGCCGCCGGGACGTAGCCCTTGCCGGTGTTCACGGTGAATTCGCAGTTGAACACCGCGCCTTCATCGAGGGTGCAGAGAACGATGTCGGGGTTGAGGATCTCGATGTCCGCACCCGCTTCGATCATCCCGGCGGTCACGACGCCCGGACCGACCTTGCGCAAGCTCATGCGCTTCGGGCCTTCGGCGTGCATACGCAGCGCGATGTTCTTGACGTTCAGGATGATGTCGGTGACATCCTCACGAACGCCCGGAACCGAAGAGAATTCGTGCAGAACGTTCTCGATCTGGATCGCGGTGACCGCGGCGCCCTGCAGGGAAGACAGCAGCACGCGCCGCAGGGCATTGCCCACGGTCATGCCGAATCCGCGCTCCAAAGGCTCGGCGATGATCTTCGCCACCCGGGTCGGGTCATCGCCCGGCTCGATGGTGAGCTTGTTCGGTTTGATCAGTTCCTGCCAATTCTTCTGAATCACGGGGTGCCTCATCAGACGTAAAGAGGGGATCGCTCCCCACAGCCGAACAGATGAAGCGACGGACTCCCAGATTACCTGGGAGGCCGTCGCCTCATCCGTGTGGAGCCGAAATTACACGCGGCGACGCTTGCGCGGCCGGCATCCATTGTGCGGGATCGGAGTCACGTCGCGGATCGCAGTGATGGTGAAACCCACCGCCTGCAAAGCGCGCAGCGCCGACTCACGCCCCGAACCCGGGCCTTTGACTTCGACGTCAAGGGTCTTCATGCCGTGGTCCATGGCCTTCTTGCCGGCATCTTCGGCGGCCATCTGCGCCGCGTACGGCGTGGACTTGCGAGAACCCTTGAAGCCCATGGTGCCCGACGAAGACCAGGAGATCGCATTCCCCTGAGCGTCGGTGATGGTGACCATGGTGTTGTTGAACGACGCGTTCACATGCGCGACGCCGGAGACGATATTCTTGCGCTCGCGACGACGCGGACGCGCGGCAGCTGCCTTAGCCATGTGCCATCAGTCCTTTATTTCTTCTTGCCGGCGATCGGTTTCGCCGGACCTTTACGGGTGCGCGCATTGGTATGCGTGCGCTGACCGCGAACCGGGAGACCGCGGCGATGACGCAGCCCGCGATAGCACTTCAAGTCCATGAGCCGCTTGATGTTCATCGTGGTCTCGCGACGCAGGTCGCCTTCCACGGTGTAATCGCTGTCGATGACCTCGCGGATACGCAGCACTTCCTCGTCGGAAAGCTGGTTCACCCGCCGTTCGTCGGTAACGCCGACCTTGCCGCAGATTTCCTTGGCCATCTTCGGACCAATACCGAAGATGTAGGTCAAGGCAATCACCACGCGCTTGTTGGTCGGGATATTAACGCCTGCAATACGCGCCAATGCCGCTTCTCCCTAGCACTAACTTTCGGTGCACACCGTTTTGCGGAAAATCCGAAGTCGCGGGATTATACGCACTTGCGTTCCCGAGTCAACGGCTTCCCTGGACGGGTGCCCACATTAATAACCAAACGGGCGTTAGCCCGCCACTGCTTCCACGAGCTGCCGCGTCACGTCTTCGATCGCAGCGGCCCCATCGATGGTCTTCAACAACCCGCGCTCTGCATAGTAGGGCAGCAGCGGAGCGGTCTGTTGGTGGTACGCCTGCAAGCGCGTCGCCACGGTATCCGCGGTGTCGTCCTTGCGGCGGATGAACTCCGTCGAGCCGCAGACGTCGCAGACGCCCTCGACTTTCGGCTTCTGGAACGTATCGTGGTACCCGGCGCCGCACTTGGCGCACGCATACCGGCCGGTGATCCGCTCGACGATCATCTCGTCGGGAACCCGGACCTCGATCACAGCGTCGAGACCCATCTCCATGTCGTCGAGCATCGCATCGAGGGCTTCCGCCTGCGGAATCGTCCGCGGGAAACCGTCGAGGATGAACCCGTTGGCGCAATCCGGCTCGGCGATTCGGCCGCGGATCACACCGACGATCACGTCATCGGGCACCAACGCACCCGCTTCCATGAGCGCCTTTGCCTTCAATCCGACATCGGTGCCCGCCTTGACCGCGGCGCGCAACATGTCGCCGGTCGAGAGCTGCACGATGCCGAACATGTCCTGCAACACCCGGGCCTGAGTTCCCTTGCCGCCACCGGGCGGGCCCATCAGGATGATCCGTTTGCCTTCCAACTTCATTTTGCCCCCGCCGACCCGTTGATCGGGCCGTCCTTCGTTTCAAACCAAGCGATTCGTTCGTTCACTGACCCCGGCGACGGCCGCCGCGGCTCAAACGCGAGCGCTTGATCAGGCCTTCGTACTGGTGCGCCAGAAGATGCGACTGCACCTGCGTCACCGTGTCCATGGTCACCGACACCACGATCAGCAGGCTGGTGCCGCCGAAGTAGAACGGCAAGCCCCACTTCGAGATCAGAAGCTCGGGCAGCAGCGTGATCAGGACCAGGTAGACGGCGCCAACGAAGGTCAGGCGGGTCAACAGATAGCGGAGATAGTCGGCGGTGTTCTTGCCGGGGCGGATGCCGGGAATGAACCCGCCGCCCTTCTTGAGGTTGTCCGCGGTCTCGTCCGGGTTGAACACCACGGTGGTATAGAAGAACGCGAAGAACACGATCAGCGCCGAGAACGCCAGCATGTAGACCGGGTTGCCGCGCGAGAACATCGCGAGGATCGGCTGCAGCCACTCCGGCGTGTTGGCACCCATCATCTGGGCGTAGGTCACCGGCAGACCCATCAGCGCGGACGCGAAGATCGGCGGGATGACGCCCGAGGTGTTGAGCTTCAAGGGCATGTGCTGGGTGTCGCCACCGGTCATCCGGGTCGCCGAGACCTGGCGCTTCGGATACTGGATCAAAACCCTGCGCTGCGCTCGCTCGACGAAGACGATGCCAGCGATCACCACCAGCGCCATCACCAGGAAACCGATGATGACGAAGGCCGGGAGCGCACCGGTCTTGCCGAGTTCGAGGGTGTGGGCCAAGGCCGCCGGGATACCCGCGACGATGCCCGCGAAAATGATCAACGAGATGCCGTTGCCGATGCCGCGCTGGGTGATCTGCTCGCCCAGCCACATCAGGAACATCGTGCCGCCAACCAGGGTCACCACGGTGACGCCACGGAAGAACAGGCCCGGTTCCATCACCGGCGAAGCGCCGCCCGCGGTCGCCATGTTCTCGAGGCCGGTCGCGATGCCGTAGCCCTGGGCCGCCGCCAGCACCACGGTCAGATACCGGGTGTACTGGTTCATCTTCTTGCGGCCCGCCTCGCCTTCCTTCTTCAACTGCGCGACGGTGTCGGAAGCGACGCCCATCAGCTGCATGATGATCGAGGCGGAGATGTACGGCATGATGCCGAGGGCGAGGATCGACATGCGGTGCAGGGCGCCGCCCGCGAACATGTCGAAGTTACCGAGGATGCCGTTGCCGTGCTGCTGGAACACCTGCGCCAGAACCGCCGCGTCGATACCCGGAACCGGCACCCACGTGCCGAGGCGATAGATCACCAGCACGAAGAGGGTGAACCAGATACGACTCTTCAATTCCGTCGCCTTGGACAGAATGTTCCAATTCATGTTCGCGGCGAGTTGTTCGGCAGCGGACGCCATGAGCGGAGACCCCGGTTACAAATGCAATTGGTGCGGCTATCAAAAGCCGCGAACGCGGTCTTTATGAGACCCGACGGCGGAAACGACCGGCTCCGGCGGTTGTCCGCCGGAGCCCGTCAGTTCGGATGGGCGATCAGCCCTCGGCCGGAGCCTCTTCCTTCGCCGGAGCGAGGACGGTGACGGAGCCACCAGCCTTCTCGACGGAGGCGATCGCACCCGGCGTGGCGCCGGCGACTTCGATCGTGACCTTGGCCGACAGTTCGCCGGTGCCGATCAGACGCAGACCGTCGAGGATCTTGTGGACCACGCCGGCGGCCTTCAAGGCCGCGCCGGTGATCGGCTGCGAGAGATCGAGACGACCGCCGTTGATCGCCTGCTGCAGACGCTCCACGGTGAGCACGACGTAGTTCGCCGCGTTCACGTTCTTGAAGCCGCGCTTCGGCAGACGACGGTAGATCGGCATCTGGCCACCTTCAAAACCGTTGATCGCGACGCCGGAACGGGACGTCTGCCCCTTGACGCCACGGCCGCAGGTCTTGCCCTTGGTGCAGCCGATACCACGGCCAACGCGGGTGCGCGACTTGCGCGCGCCTTCGTTGTCGGTGATTTGGTTAAGTTTCATAGCCGTAGACCTTCCAATCGATGCCCTTAGGCCTCTTCCACCTTAACCAGGTGGTGGACCTTGTTGATCATGCCGCGCACCGACGGAGTGTCTTCCAGCTCACGGGTGCGATGCATCTTGTTGAGCCCCAGGCCCACCAGCGTGGCGCGCTGATCGGACTTGCGTCCGATCGGGCTACCGATCTGCGTGACCTTGATCGTCTTATCGGTCATCGGTTCTTACTCCTTCACCGCGGCGATGCCATCACGGCGGCCGACGATGTCACCAACCTTCTTGCCACGCTTGTTCGCGACCATACGGGGCGAGTTCAAGAGAGACAGAGCGTCGAAGGTCGCCTTGATCATGTTGTGCGCATTGGCGGTACCGGTGGACTTCGCCACCACGTCCTGCACACCCATGGTTTCGAAGATCGCGCGCATCGGACCGCCGGCGATGATCCCGGTACCGGGTTCGGCCGAACGGAGGATGACGCGACCAGCGCCGAAGTGACCATGAATGTCATGGTGCAGCGTACGACCTTCGCGCAGCGGCACGCGGATCATACCGCGCTTCGCCTGCTCGGTGGCCTTACGGATGGCTTCCGGCACTTCACGAGCCTTGCCGGTACCATAACCGACACGGCCCTTCTGGTCGCCGACCACCACCAACGCCGCGAACGAGAAACGACGTCCGCCCTTGACCACCTTGGCCACGCGATTGATGTGGACGAGCTTGTCGACGAACTCATCGTCGCGCTCACGATCGGGTCCACCCTTCTGCGGACGACGTTCGGAATTCGGATTACGAGCCATACTTCTTCATCCCCTCAGAACTGCAGTCCGCCTTCGCGGGCGGCGTCGGCCAGGGCTTTCACCCGGCCATGGAACACATAGCCGCCGCGGTCGAAGACCACGTCGACCACGCCCGCCGCCTTGGCCCGCTCCGCAAGGAGCTTGCCCACCGCTTCGGCCGCAGCCTTGTCGGAGGTCTTGGCCAGCGCTTCGCGCAGGGATGCATCGAGCGTCGAAGCCGATGCCAGGGTCACGCCGTTCACGTCGTCGATCACCTGGGCGTACATGTGCACGTTGGTGCGATGCACGGACAGGCGCGGCCGACCGGCGGTCTTCTTGCGCAGGGTCCAGCGAGTCCGGGCCTTGCGGCGATCAAATAGCTGTTTTGCCGTCTTCATGATAAAGCCCTTACTTCTTCTTGCCTTCCTTGCGCAGGATCTTCTCGTCCGAGTACTTCACGCCCTTGCCCTTGTAGGGCTCCGGCGAGCGGTAAGCACGGATTTCAGAGGCGACCTGCCCGACACGCTGCTTGTCGTTGCCCGAGATCTCGATCTGGGTCGGCTGCGGACATTTGATGTCGATGCCTTCCGGGATCGGGAAATCGACGTCGTGGGAGAAGCCGAGCGCCAGCTTCAGGACCTTGCCCTGAACCGACGCGCGGTAACCCACGCCAACGATATCCAGCTTCTTGGTGAAGCCTTCGCCAACGCCCTTGACCATGTTGTTGATCCGAGCGCGGGCGGTGCCCCACATCGCCCGAGCGAACTTTTCGTCGCTCTGGGGCGTAACCACAACCTTACCGTCTTCGAGCTTCACTTCGACGTCGGAAACGACGTGGAAGGACAGCTCGCCGAACTTGCCTTTCGCGTGCACGGTCTGCCCATCGACAGAGACCGTCACGCCGGCCGGCACGATGACCGGATATTTGCCAACTCGCGACATGACCGTCCCTTCCTTAGAACACCTTGCACAGAACTTCGCCGCCGACATTCGCCTGGCGCGCTTCGAAGTCCGACATCACGCCGCTCGGCGTGGAGAGGATCGAGATCCCCAAGCCGTTGTAGACGCGCGGCAGGCTCTTGGCGCCGGAGTAAACCCGACGGCCCGGGGTCGAAACGCGAGCGATCTGCGAAATCACCGGCTCGCCTTCGTGGTACTTGAGCTCGATCCGCAGCTCGCTGATGCCCTTGCGGACCTCGAGCTCTTCATAGCCGCGGATGTAGCCTTCGCGCACCAGAACGTCGAGGACGCTCTTGCGGAAACGCGAGGCCGGAGCCGCAACCGACGACTTGCGCGCGCGCTGGCCGTTACGGATACGGGTGAGCATATCGCCCAAAGGATCTGACATCGACATGGATGCGCCCCCCTTACCAGCTGGACTTCGTCATACCCGGGATCTGGCCGAAGGAGGCGAGATCACGGAGCATAACGCGGCCCAGTTTGAACTTGCGGTAGGTACCGCGCGGACGACCGGTCAGATCGCAGCGGTTGCGCTGACGAACCGGCGAGGAATTCCGCGCCACTTCGGCCAGCTTCAGGGTCGCTTCGAAACGATCCTCGGGCGAGGTCTCGCGATTCATCACGATGGCCTTCAGACGCGCCCGGCGCCCGGCAGCCGAGGCCGCCATACGAATGCGCTTCTTGTTGCGCTCGACAGCACTGGTTTTCGCCATGGTTGCTCTCCCGCCCTTATTTGGCGAACGGCACGTTGAAGCCGGTGAGGAGCGCCTTGGCTTCCTCGTCGGTTCGCGCCGTCGTACAAATGATGATGTCCATGCCACGCACGGTATCGACCTGGTCGTATTCGATTTCCGGGAACACGATCTGTTCCTTCAAACCGAACGCGAAATTGCCGCGACCGTCGAAGCACTTGCCACGGATGCCGCGGAAATCGCGGACGCGCGGCAGGGCGATGTTCACCAGGCGATCCAGGAACTCGTACATGCGGTCCTTGCGCAGCGTGACCTTACAGCCGATGGCCATACCTTCACGCAGCTTGAACGTCGCAACCGAAACCCGGGCCTTGGTCACGACCGGCTTCTGGCCAGCGATCATGGTCATTTCCTTGACCGCGCCCTGGACCTTCTTCTGGTCGTTGACGGCGTCACCGACGCCCATGTTGAGGACGATCTTGTCCAGCTTCGGCAACATCATCGGGTTGTCGTAGTTGAACTTGTCCTGCAATTCCTTGCGAATCACGTTGTCGTAATATTCGCGCAAACGAGCAGCCATAACCCGCCCCCTTACTTGTCGAGGACTTCGCCGGAAAGCTTCGCAACGCGAACCTTTCGGCCGTCTTCGAGAGTCTTGAAACCGACGCGGGTCGGCTTGCCGTCCTTCGGATCGACATGCGCGACGTTGGAAACGTGAATCGTCGCTTCCTTTTCCACGATGCCACCGGCAGACATTTGAGTCGGGCGCGTATGACGCTTGACGAGATTGACGCCCTGCACAACGACGCGGTCCGCGGTCGGCAGCGAGCGAATCACTTCACCCTTCTTGCCCTTGTCGCGACCGGTCAGGACGACGACGTAGTCGCCCTTTTTGATCTTCGCAGACGACATCACAACACCTCCGGCGACAGAGAAATGATCTTCATGTAACCCTTGGCGCGGAGTTCGCGAACCACGGGGCCGAAGATACGCGTGCCGATCGGCTCGTTCTGCTTGTTGATCAGAACCGCCGCGTTGCGGTCGAATCGAATCACGCTACCGTCGGCGCGGCGAACTTCCTTCGCCGTACGCACGATGACAGCGCGGTGCACATCGCCCTTCTTGACGCGACCGCGCGGGATCGCATCCTTCACCGACACCACGATGATGTCGCCGACGGAGGCGAACCGACGCTTGGCGCCGCCAAGCACCTTGATGCACTGCACCCGTCGCGCTCCCGAGTTGTCGGCAACGTCCAGGTTGGTTTGCATCTGAATCATGGACCGTTTCCTTTATCTTGAAACAGATATTCGAACTTATTCCGCATCCGCGGCCATGACTTCCCAGGTCTTGGTCCGGGAAATCGGGGCACACTCGCGAATACGAACCACATCGCCCACTTTGAAAGCATTGCTTTCGTCGTGAGCAGCGTACTTCTTGCTACGCCGAATGAACTTCTTATAGACGGGGTGCATGAAGCGCCGTTCGACCTTGACCGTGATGGTCTTGTCGTTGCAGTCGCTGACCACCACGCCTTGCAGGATACGCTTAGGCATTCTTGGCCTCTCCGGCTTTGGCGCCCATCACCGTCTTGATGCGCGCGATTTCGCGACGCACCTGACGAACGCGGGCGGTGTTCTCCAGCTGCCCGGAGGCGCGCTGGAACCGCATATTGAACTGTTCCTTCTTCAGAGCAACGAGCTGCTCCAGAAGCTGGTCGTTCGACTTCGCGCGCAGTTCTTCCGCCTTAGCCATGGCTTAGACCTCCTCGGCAAACAGACGCGCGACGAAGCGGGTCTTGATCGGGAGCTTGGCCGCAGCCAATTCGAACGCCCGACGCGCCACGTCTTCGGCAACGCCGTCGACTTCAAACATGATCCGGCCCGGCTTCACCCGGCAGGCCCAGAACTCCACCGAACCCTTACCCTTACCCTGACGAACTTCGGCAGGCTTCGCGGTAACCGGAACATCGGGGAAGACCCGGATCCAAACCCGGCCCTGACGCTTCATCTGGCGGGTGATCGCGCGGCGAGCCGCCTCGATCTGCCGCGCAGTGATGCGCTCAGGCTCCAGGGCCTTGAGGCCGAAGGCCCCAAAATTCAAATCAGAACCGCCCTTGGCGAGGCCGTGGATACGACCCTTGTGCTGCTTGCGGAACTTCGTGCGCTTAGGACTCAGCATCGTCTCTTACCCTTCTTAGCGCTGCTCTTGCGCGCGCTTGTCCTGGGCCATCGGATCGTGGGCCATGATTTCGCCCTTGAAGATCCAGACCTTGACGCCGCAGGTGCCATAGGTGGTCTTGGCGGTGCCGACGCCGTAGTCGACTTCCGCGCGGAGGGTGTGCAGCGGCACGCGGCCTTCACGGTACCATTCGGTACGCGCGATTTCCGCGCCGCCAAGGCGGCCGGCGCAGTTGATCCGGATGCCCTGGGCGCCCAGACGCATGGCCGACTGAACCGCACGCTTCATCGCGCGACGGAACGCAACGCGGCGTTCCAGCTGCTGAGCGATGCTCTCGGCGACCAGCTGGGCGTCGAGTTCGGGCTTGCGGATTTCAACGATGTTCAGGTGAACTTCGCTGCCAACCTTCTTCGAGAGCTCCTTGCGGAGGGTCTCGATGTCGGCGCCCTTGCGGCCGATGATGATGCCCGGACGCGCGGAGTGGATGGTGATCCGCGCCTTCTTCGCCGGACGCTCGATCACGATGCGGCTGACACCGGCCTGAGCCAGGCGGGCCTTCAGGTGCTCGCGGATCGAGAGATCCTCGAGCAGCAGGCCGGCATAGTCCGCACCGTCGGCGTACCAGCGGGAATCCCAGGTACGGTTGATGCCGACGCGCAGACCGATCGGATTGACTTTGTGACCCATCAGACGGTCTCCTCGCGCTCGGTGACGATAATGGTCAGGTTCGAGAAGATCTTCTCGACCCGGCCGGCACGGCCACGCGCACGGGCGTGGAACCGCTTCATCGTGATCGACTTACCGACAAACGCTTCGGAAACGACCAAAGCATCGACGTCGAGCTGGTGGTTGTTCTCGGCGTTCGCGATCGCGGACTGAAGAACCTTCTTCACTTCCACGGCGACGCGGCGCTTGGAGAAAGTGAGTTCCGCAAGAGCGGATTCAGCGCTCTTACCCCGGATGGACGAAGCCACCAGGTTGAGCTTGCGCGGGCTGGTACGGATCGCGTGGCTATAAGCCTTAGCCGCGGTATCCGGAAGAGCGCGCTTGGCCGGCTGCTTGCTCATGTTACTTCCTCTTCGCCTTCTTGTCCGCGGTGTGCCCGTAGTAGGTACGGGTCGGCGCGAACTCACCGAGCTTATGGCCGATCATCTCTTCGGTGACCAGCACCGGAATGAACTTCTGCCCGTTGTGAACCCCAAAGGTGAGGCTCACGAACTGCGGCATGATCGTCGACCGGCGCGACCACGTCTTGATGACTTCATTACGGCCAGAAGCGCGGGAGGCTTCAGCCTTCTTCAGGAGGTATCCGTCCACAAACGGACCTTTCCATACGGAACGAGCCACAGTCGTTCTCCCTTACTTCTTCTTCGCCAAATGACGGCTGCGCATAATCAGCCGGTCGGTTTTCTTATTGCTGCGGGTGCGCTTGCCCTTGGTCGGCTTACCCCACGGCGTCACCGGATGAGCACCGCCATTCGAACGGCCGCCCAACGGGTGATCCACGGGGTTCATCGAAATGCCACGGACATGCGGCCGACGGCCCAGCCAACGATTACGGCCGGCCTTGCCGAGGTTGATGTTCTGGTTGTCCGGGTTGGACACCGCACCAACGGTAGCAAAGCACTCGCCGCGGACCAGACGCAGCTCGCCGCTGCTCAAACGCAGCTGGGCGTAACCGCCGTCCTTACCAATCAGCTGGGCATAACACCCCGCCGACCGAGCCATCTGGCCACCGCGACCGAGCTTCAGCTCGACGTTGTGGATGATGGTGCCGACCGGCATATTCTTCAACGGCATGGCGTTGCCGGGCTTGATATCGGCCCGTTCGCCAGCCACCACCTGATCGCCGACATTCAGACGCTGAGGCGCAAGGATGTAGGAGACCTCGCCGTCCTCATAGCGGATGAACGCGATGAAGGCGGTACGGTTGGGGTCGTACTCCAACCGCTCGACGGTCGCGGGAATATCCATCTTCCGTCGCTTGAAGTCAACCATGCGATATTTGCGCTTGTGACCACCACCGCGCCACCAGACGGTGGTGCGGCCGGTGTTGTTGCGCCCGCCGCTGCTGGAGAGACCCTCGGTGAGCGTCTTTTCCGGCTTGCCCTTATAGAGCTCGGAGCGATCCACGAGGATCAGCGCCCGGGTACCCGGCGTCGTCGGATTGAACGATTTCAAAGCCATCGTCTTAAACCCCCGTCGCGACGTCGATCGTCTGGCCTTCGGCCAAAGTCACATACGCCTTCTTCACGTCCGAGCGCTGGCCGGGACGACCCCGGAAACGCTTCAGCTTGCCCTTTTGGCGCAGGGTGTTGACGGCCGTAACCTTCACCCCGAAGATGCCTTCCACGGCCGCCGCGACTTCGAGCTTCGAAGCGTCGAGCGGGACACGGAAGGTCACCTGATTGTGTTCGGACCCGAGCGTCGCCTTTTCGGTGATCACCGGGGCGCGCACGATGTCGTACATGCGCTCCTTCGAGATTTTGATCGCCTTGGTCATTTCAGGCGGGCCTCCAGGTGCTCGACGGCGGCCTTGGTGAGGACCAAGGTGTCGCGCCGAAGGATGTCGTAAACGTTGGCACCCTGCTGCGGCAGAACGTCGATACCGATGACGTTGCGCGAAGCCAGAGCCAGGTTGCCGTCGACTTCCGGGCCGTCGATGATCAGAGCGGAGGCCCAGCCGAGCGCCTTCAAGGTGGCCGCAAAGTCCTTGGTCTTGGCCGACGAGAACTTCGCGTCGTCCAGGATCACCAGCTTGCCCTCGGCGACCTTCGCGGAAAGCGCGGTCTTGAGGCCCAGCTTCTTGAACTTCTTGGTCAGCTCGTGCTCATGGCTGCGAACCACCGGGCCGAAGATCGTGGCGCCGCCGCGGAACTGCGGGCTGCGCAGCGAACCCTGGCGGGCGTGACCCGTGCCCTTCTGCTTGAACGGCTTCTTGGTGGTGCCGGAAATGTCGCCGATTTCCTTGGTCTTGTGGGTACCGGCGCGACGCTTCGCAAGCTGCCAGTTGACCATGCGGTGCAGAATGTCCGCACGCACGGGCATCCCGAACACGCCGTCGGCGAGCTCGATGGAGCCGACGCTCTTCGCGTCGAAATTGATCACATCCTGCTTCATCGCCGCTTATTCCTTATCCTGAGTGGCGACGGCAGCTTCGGTCGCGGCCTTGATCGCAGCCGGGAACGGCACGCCTTCCGGCAGAGCCTTCTTGACCGCGTCGCTGACCAGAACCCAACCGCCTTCGGAGCCCGGAACCGCACCGCGGACCAGGATCAGGCCGCGCTCGGCATCGGTCGAGACGATCTGCAGGTTCTGCTGGGTGGCGCGGACGTCGCCCATGTGACCAGCCATCTTCTTGCCCTTGAACACCTTGCCGGGGTCCTGGCACTGGCCGGTGGAACCGAGCGAACGGTGAGACACCGAAACGCCGTGGCTCGCCTCGAGGCCGCGGAAGTTGTGGCGCTTCATGCCACCCGCGAAACCCTTACCAATGGTGGTGCCGGCGACGTCGACATACTGACCGGGCACGAAGTGCTCGACCGAGATCTCGGCGCCGACGTCGAGGAGGCAATCCTCGGACACGACGAATTCCACCATCTTCTTCTTCGGCTCGACCTTCGCCGCCGCGTAGTGACCACGCATCGCCTTCGACACGTTCTTCACCTTCGCGGCCCCGACGCCGAGCTGCACCGCAGTGTAGCCGTGGGTCTCAGCCCGACGCGTCGCCACCACCTGGCAGCAATCCACCTTGAGGACGGTAACCGGCACGTGGCGGCCATCGTCGGTGAACACGCGGGACATGCCCATCTTCTGCGCAATAAGACCGGATCGCATGATTTCCGTTCCTTTAGAGCTTGATCTCGACATCAACGCCGGCCGCCAGGTCGAGCTTCATCAGCGCGTCCACGGTCTGCGGAGTCGGGTCAACGATATCCAACAAGCGCTTGTGAGTCCGAATTTCGAACTGTTCGCGCGACTTCTTATCGATGTGCGGCGAACGGTTCACAGTGAACTTCTCGACCCGCGTCGGCAGCGGGATCGGGCCCCGCACCTGAGCACCCGTGCGCTTGGCGGTGTTGACGATCTCGCGCGTGGACTGATCCAGTACGCGATGATCGAACGCCTTCAAGCGAATGCGGATGTTTTGACCTTCCATCATGGCTTTCACACCGTTGTTTTAGTTGGGCGTCCGCAGACGCGTTCAGAATCGTCCGCGAGCGGACGCCCAGCTGTTACAGTCCTTACTCGACGATCGACGCAACCACGCCGGCGCCGACGGTACGGCCGCCTTCGCGGATCGCGAAGCGCAGGCCTTCATCCATCGCGATCGGGGCGATCAGGTCGACTTCCATCGAAATGTTGTCGCCCGGCATCACCATCTCGACGCCTTCCGGCAGAACCACAGAACCGGTCACGTCGGTCGTGCGGAAGTAGAACTGCGGACGGTAGTTGGAGAAGAACGGCGTGTGACGGCCACCTTCTTCCTTCGTCAGGATGTACGCTTCGGCCTTGAACTTGGTGTGCGGCGTGATCGAACCCGGAGCCGCCAGAACCTGGCCGCGTTCCACGTCTTCACGCTTGGTGCCGCGCAGCAGAGCGCCGATGTTGTCGCCCGCTTCGCCCTGGTCGAGCAGCTTGCGGAACATTTCAACGCCGGTGCAGGTGGTCTTGGTGGTGTCTTTCAGACCCACGATCGCCACTTCGTCGCCGACCTTCAGCACGCCGCGTTCGATACGGCCGGTCACCACGGTGCCACGGCCCGAGATCGAGAACACGTCTTCGATCGGCATCAGGAACGGCTTGTCCTTCGGACGTTCCGGCTGCGGGATGTACGCATCCACAGCTTCCATCAGCTTCAGGATCGAATCGCGGCCGATCGCGTCGTCACGGCCTTCGAGAGCCGCAAGCGCCGAACCCTGCACGATCGGAATGTCGTCGCCCGGGAAGTCGTAGCTCGACAGAAGCTCGCGGATTTCCATCTCGACGAGTTCCAGAAGCTCCGGATCGTCGACCTGGTCCACCTTGTTCATGTACACGACCAGCGACGGAACGCCGACCTGACGCGCGAGCAGGATGTGCTCACGGGTCTGCGGCATCGGGCCGTCGGCCGCCGAGCACACCAGGATCGCGCCGTCCATCTGCGCCGCGCCGGTGATCATGTTCTTCACATAGTCGGCGTGGCCGGGGCAGTCGACGTGCGCATAGTGGCGGTTCGTCGTCGAGTATTCGACGTGCGCGGTGTTGATCGTGATACCGCGGGCGCGCTCTTCCGGCGCCTTGTCGATCATATCGTACGCGCTGAAGGTCGCCCCACCAGACTCCGCGAGCACCTTGGTGATCGCGGCGGTCAGCGTGGTCTTGCCGTGGTCAACGTGGCCGATCGTACCGATGTTGCAATGCGGCTTCGACCGATCAAATTTCTCTTTGGACATCTTTGCCTACTCCGTCAAATCGTCTGTGTTAGTTAACCGGCCATCTTTTCACGGATTTCTTCGGCCACGTTGCTCGGCACTTCCTGGTAATGATCGAAGATCATCGTGTACTGAGCACGGCCCTGCGACATCGAACGCAGGGTATTCACGTAGCCGAACATGTTGGCCAGCGGGACGTGCGCGGTCACCACACGGGCGATACCACGGCTGTCCATGCCGTTGACCTGACCACGACGGCTGTTCAGATCGCCGATGATGTCGCCCATGTATTCTTCAGGGGTGACGACTTCGACGTTCATGATCGGCTCGAGAAGCTTCGGCGCGGCCTTGGCGATACCTTCGCGGAACGCGGCGCGGGCCGCGATTTCGAAGGCGAGCACCGAGGAATCGACGTCGTGGTAGGCGCCGTCGATCAGGGTCGCGGAGAAGTCGGTCACCGGGAAGCCCGCGATCACGCCGTTATCCAGCGAGTTCTTGAGGCCCTTTTCGACGCCCGGGATGTATTCCTTGGGCACCGAACCACCGACGATCTTGCTCTCGAACACGAAGCCGGTGCCGGGCTCGCCAGGCGCGAACACAACCTTGATGCGCGCGTACTGGCCCGAACCACCCGACTGCTTCTTGTGGGTGTAGTCGATTTCGTAGGCCTTGGAGATGGTTTCGCGGTACGCAACCTGCGGCGCGCCCACGTTCGCCTCGACCTTGAACTCGCGACGCATGCGGTCGACGATGATTTCGAGATGGAGTTCGCCCATGCCCTTGATCACGGTCTGGCCGGATTCCTGGTCGGTGGTGACGCGGAAGGACGGATCCTCGGCCGCGAGACGCGCCAACGCGAGACCCATCTTCTCCATGTCGGCCTTGGTCTTCGGCTCGACCGCGACTTCGATGACGGGCTCCGGGAATTCCATGCGCTCAAGGATCACCGGGTCCGACGGAATGCAGAGCGTGTCGCCGGTGGTGGTGTCCTTCAAGCCGACCAACGCCACGATATCGCCGGCGTAGGCTTCCTTGATCTCTTCACGGTTGTTGGCATGCATGAGCAGCATGCGGCCGATGCGCTCGCGCTTGCCCTTCACGGTGTTCTGCACGTAGGAACCGCTCTCGAGCACGCCCGAATAGATGCGCGCGAAGGTGAGCGAACCGACGAAGGGGTCGTTCATGATCTTGAACGCAAGCGCAGCAAGCGGCTCTTCGTCCGAAGAATGACGCTCGACCGGCTCTTCCGAATCCGGCAGGACGCCCTTGATCGCGGGAACGTCGAGCGGGCTCGGCAGGAAGTCGACGACGGCGTCGAGCAGCGGCTGAACGCCCTTGTTCTTGAACGCCGAACCGCACAGCACCGGAACGAACTTCATCGCGATGGCACCCTTGCGGATGCAGGCCTTCAGGGTCGCTTCGTCGGGCTCGTTGCCTTCGAGGTAGGCTTCCATCACCGCGTCGTCGACTTCGACGGCGGTTTCCAGGAGCTTCTCGCGGTACTCGGCCGCCTTGTCGGCGAGATCGGCCGGAATATCGACGTACTCGAACTCGGCGCCGAGGCTCTCGTCCTTCCAGATGATCGCCTTCATCAGCACCAGGTCGACGAGGCCGGCGTATTCGGACTCTTCGCCGATCGGCAGGTGCATCACCAGCGGAACCGCACCGAGGCGGTCGACGATCATGTCGACGCAGCGGTAGAAGTTCGCGCCCATGCGGTCCATCTTGTTGACGAAGCAGATGCGCGGCACGTGGTACTTGTCGGCCTGACGCCACACGGTCTCGGACTGCGGCTCAACGCCGGCCACCGAGTCGAACACAGCGACCGCACCGTCGAGCACGCGGAGCGAACGCTCCACTTCGATGGTGAAATCGACGTGACCGGGGGTGTCGATGATGTTGACGCGATGGTCCTTCCAGTAGCAGGTCGTCGCGGCGGACGTGATCGTGATGCCGCGTTCCTGTTCCTGTTCCATCCAGTCCATGGTGGCGGCGCCATCGTGCACTTCGCCGATTTTGTGCGAGCGACCGGTATAGTAGAGCACGCGCTCCGTGGTCGTCGTCTTACCGGCATCGATGTGCGCCATGATGCCGATGTTACGGTAGTCTTTAAGCGGGGTATGGCGTGACATGATCGTCGATCCTGGTCTTCTGGGTTACCAGCGGTAGTGCGAGAAGGCCTTGTTCGCGTCGGCCATACGATGCGTGTCTTCACGCTTCTTGACGGCGCCACCGCGGTTGTTCGCGGCATCCATCAATTCGCCCGAGAGACGATCGATCATCGTGGTCTCGGAACGCTTGCGCGCGAACTCGATCAACCAACGAATTGCCAACGCCTGACGGCGCTCCGTGCGGACTTCAACCGGCACCTGATACGTCGCACCGCCGACGCGGCGGGAACGAACCTCGATCGCCGGCTTGACGTTGGTGAGTGCCTCGTGAAAGACCTTGACCGATTCGCCATTGGTCTTGGCGGCGATCTTGTCGAGTGCACCATAGACGATCTGTTCGGCCGTAGCCTTCTTACCGTCTTTCATGATGCTATTGATGAACTTTGCAAGTACGAGGTCACCGAACTTAGCGTCCGGCAGTACTTCGCGCTTCTCGGCTGCATGGCGACGAGACATCTTCCTGGGACCTCTATATCTAGAATTACTTCGGACGCTTCGCGCCGTACTTCGAACGACGCTGACGGCGATCCTTGACA
This sequence comes from Rhodospirillales bacterium Alpha_05, assembly GCA_001603335.1. Taxonomy (GTDB): domain Bacteria; phylum Pseudomonadota; class Alphaproteobacteria; order Rhodospirillales; family Rhodospirillaceae; genus Oleispirillum. Next base: position 26,334 of record LUYR01000627.1, read on the forward strand.
CCCTGGGTATCCAGCGTGCCGCGAATGATGTGATAACGAACGCCCGGCAAATCCTTCACGCGGCCGCCGCGGATCATCACCACGGAGTGTTCCTGCAGGTTGTGACCTTCACCCGGGATGTACGAGGTGACTTCAAAACCATTGGTCAAGCGCACGCGCGCGACCTTACGCAGGGCCGAGTTCGGCTTCTTCGGAGTCGTCGTGTACACGCGGGTGCAAACCCCGCGCTTCTGCGGGCAAGCCTGAAGCGCCGGAACCTTGTTGCGGTTCACCTGCGGTTCGCGCGGCTTGCGGATCAACTGATTGATCGTCGGCATTGAGTGTTCCCTATTCTCAATTCACTTGATACGCGCTCGTTCTCCGGAGCGGGCTTATCCCACGATCCAGAGAACAAATCCCCTCTCAGCGCGGTCCATAAGGTGCGTTGAAAGGGAGCAGTCGTGGCCCTAAGGCCGATTTCCATCAACAATCGTTTGGGTCCGGGTGCTGGATACATGCGGCTTTCCGAGGCATGCTCGGGAGTTCCGCGTCTCCGGCGGTCGGGTCCATCCGAATGAGTGGCGCACTATACGTATTCGCCAGCCCCCCGTCAACCGGTGAATCGGAGCCGGAAATCCGCCAAAAAACAAACGCCGCCCCGGGGTCGGGGCGGCGTTCGCTCTCGCGCAGTACGCGCTTATTTCTGGGCCGGAATCGCCTCGGCGTTGGCGCCCGCGACCGCCGGATTGCCGCCCTCTTCCTCGGGCAGCGCATCGCGATCGCGATCCGCGGCGATCCGCCGCAGGCGGCTCATCACCGCACCCGTACCCGCCGGGATCAGACGACCGACGATGACGTTTTCCTTCAGACCGATCAGGCTGTCCACCTTGCCCGCGACAGCGGCCTCGGTGAGCACCCGGGTGGTTTCCTGGAAGGACGCCGCCGAGATGAAGGAGTGGGTCTGCAGCGACGCCTTGGTGATGCCCTGGAGCACCGGCTTGGCGATCGCCGGACGGCCGCCGTCCTTCTCGGTGCGCTCGTTCTCCGCCTTGTAGTCGAAGCGGTCGACGAGCTCGCCGGTGAGGAAGGTGGTGTCGCCGGGTTCGGTGACTTCGACCTTCTGCAGCATCTGACGCGAGATCACTTCGATGTGCTTGTCGTTGATCTTCACGCCCTGCAGACGGTAGACGTCCTGGATTTCCTTGATCAGGTAGTTCGCCAGCGCCTCGACACCCATCACCTGGAGGATGTCGTGCGGCACCGGGTTGCCGTCCATCAAGGCGTCGCCACGACGCACGTAGTCGCCTTCCTGAACCGTGACGTGCTTGCCCTTCGGGATCAGGTATTCCATCGGCTCGCCGTCTTCCGGAGTGACCAGGAGGCGACGCTTGTTCTTGTAGTCCTTGCCGAACTCGACGCGACCGTCGATGTCCGAGATGATCGCGTAGTCCTTCGGCTTGCGGGCTTCGAAGAGTTCGGCCACACGCGGCAGACCGCCGGTGATGTCGCGGGTCTTCGAACCTTCGCGCGGAATACGCGCCAGCACGTCGCCGGCGTGGACCTTCTGGCCGTTCTCGACCGAAAGGATCGCGTCGGGCGAGAGGTGGTAGCGGGCTTCCTGGCCGGTGGTGAGGGTGACCACCCCGCCCTTCTCGTCGCGCAGCGTGATGCGCGGCTTGAGGTCGGCGGCCTTGCCGACCTGCTTGAAGTCGACCACGACGCGGCTGACCATGCCGGTGGCATCGTCCATCACTTCCTTCATCGACACGCCCTCGAGCAGGTCGACGTAGGTGACCAAGCCTTCACGCTCGGTGACGATCGGCATGGTGTAGGGATCCCACTCGGCGAGCTTCTGCGCCTTCTCGACCGCGGCACCGTCCTCGACCAGGAGTTTGGCGCCGTAGGGCACGCGGTAGCGGGCGCGCTCGCGACCGGTCGGCCCGAGCAGAACCAGCTCCATGTTGCGGCCCATGACCACCGGAACGCCTTCGGAGTTGAGCACGACGTTGCGGTTTTCGATCTTCACCGTGGCTTCGTACGGCGCTTCGACCGCCGAAACTTCGGTGCCGCGCTGCGCCGCGCCGCCGATGTGGAACGTACGCATGGTGAGCTGCGTGCCCGGCTCGCCGATCGACTGGGCCGCGATCACGCCGACCGCTTCGCCCATGTTGACCGGGGTGCCGCGCGCGAGATCGCGACCGTAGCACTTGGCGCAGATGCCCACTTCGGTCTCGCAGGTGAGAACCGACCGGATCCGCATGGTCTCGATACCCGCCGCTTCGATCCGCGCGACGTCCTTCTCGTCCATCAGGTGGCCCTTGGCGACGATCACGCTGTCGTCGGCCGGGTCGAGCACGTCGTCGAGCGCGGTGCGCCCGAGGATGCGTTCGCCGAGCGAGGCGACGACGTTGCCGCCTTCGATGGTGGCCGAGGCCACGAGGCCGCGTTCGGTACCGCAATCCGACTCGGTGATGATCGCGTCCTGCGCGACGTCCACCAGACGACGGGTGAGGTAGCCCGAGTTCGCGGTCTTCAAGGCGGTGTCGGCGAGGCCCTTACGCGCACCGTGGGTCGAGTTGAAGTACTCGAGAACGGTGAGGCCTTCCTTGAAGTTCGAGATGATCGGGGTTTCGATGATCTCGCCCGACGGCTTGGCCATCAGGCCGCGCATGCCGGCGAGCTGCTTCATCTGCGCCGCCGAACCACGAGCGCCCGAGTGGGCCATCATGTAGACCGAGTTGATGCCGGTGCCGGCTTCGATCCGCGAGATTTCCTTCATCATCTCGTCGGCGACGCGGTCGGTACAGGCGGACCAGGCGTCGACCACCTTGTTGTACTTTTCGCCCTTGGTGATCAGGCCGTCCTGGTACTGCTGCTCGAACTCCTTCACCTGGGTCTCGGTGGCATGGATCATGCCTTCCTTCGACGGCGGGATCACGAGATCGTCCTTACCGAACGAGATGCCGGCGTTGCAGGCTTCGCGGAAGCCGAGCTTCATCACCCGGTCGGCGAAGATCACGGTCTCCTTCTGGCCGCAGTGACGGTACACGGTGTCGATGACGTCACCGATTTCCTTCTTGCGGAGCAGACGGTTGACCACCGAATACGGCACCTGCGGGTGACGCGGCAGAAGCTCGCCGATCATCATCCGGCCCGGCGTGGTTTCGATGCGGCTGGTGACCAGCTCGCCCGCGTCGTTGTAGTGGGTGACGCGCGCCTGCACCTTGGCATGCAGCGACACCACCTTGTGATCGAGCGCGTGGCGGATTTCGTCGAGGCTGGCGAACGCCATGCCCTCGCCCTTCTCGCCCTTGCCCATCATCGAGAGGTAGTAGAGACCCAAGATGATGTCCTGGGTCGGCACGATGATCGGCTTGCCGTTCGCCGGGCTGAGGATGTTGTTGGTCGACATCATCAGCACGCGCGCTTCCAACTGCGCTTCGAGCGACAGCGGCACGTGAACGGCCATTTGGTCGCCGTCGAAGTCGGCGTTGAACGCGGTACAGACCAGCGGGTGGAGCTGGATCGCCTTGCCTTCGATCAGGGTCGGCTCGAACGCCTGGATGCCCAGGCGGTGCAGCGTCGGCGCGCGGTTGAGCATCACCGGGTGTTCGCGGATCACCTCTTCGAGGATGTCCCAAACCTCCGGACGCTCCTTCTCGACCATGCGCTTCGCCGCCTTGATCGTGGTGGCGATGCCGTAGAGCTCGAGCTTGGAATAGACGAACGGCTTGAAAAGCTCGAGCGCCATCTTCTTCGGCAGGCCGCACTGGTGCAGCTTGAGCTCCGGACCCACGGTGATCACCGAACGGCCGGAATAGTCGACGCGCTTACCGAGCAGGTTCTGACGGAAGCGACCCTGCTTGCCCTTGAGCATGTCGGCGAGCGACTTCAGCGGGCGCTTGTTGGCGCCGGTGATCGCACGGCCACGACGGCCGTTGTCGAACAGGGCGTCGACGGCTTCCTGGAGCATGCGCTTTTCGTTGCGGATGATGATATCCGGCGCGCGCAGCTCGATCAGACGCCGCAGACGGTTGTTGCGGTTGATCACGCGACGATAGAGGTCGTTCAGGTCGGAGGTCGCGAAGCGGCCGCCGTCCAGCGGAACCAGCGGACGGAGTTCCGGCGGGATCACCGGGATCACTTCGAGGATCATCCATTCCGGACGGGTGCCCGACTCGCAGAACGCCTCGATCACCTTCAAGCGCTTGATCAGCTTCTTGCGCTTGGCTTCCGAGGTGGTCTCGCGCAGGTCGGCGCGGAGGGTCTTGCGGTCCTCCTCGACGTCGATCTGGGAGAGAATCTCGCGCAGCGCCTCGGCGCCGATACCCGCGCGGAAGCTGTCTTCGCCGTATTCCTCGACCGCCATCTGGTACTGCTCTTCCGAGAGCAGCTCAAGGCGCTTCAAGGGCGTCAGGCCCGGCTCGACGACGACGTAGTTCTCGAAATAGAGGACGCGCTCGAGATCCTTCAGGGTCATGTCGACCATCAGGCCGATGCGGCTCGGCAGCGACTTCAGGAACCAGATGTGCGCGACCGGGGCGGCGAGCTCGATGTGGCCCATGCGCTCGCGCCGGACCTTCGAGAGCGTCACTTCCACGCCGCACTTCTCGCAGACGATGCCGCGATACTTCATCCGCTTGTACTTGCCGCACAAGCACTCGTAGTCCTTGATCGGACCGAAGATGCGGGCGCAGAACAGGCCGTCGCGCTCCGGCTTGAAGGTCCGGTAGTTGATGGTTTCCGGCTTTTTGATCTCACCGAACGACCAGGCCCGGATCTGTTCCGGCGACGCGATCTCGATCTCGATCTGATCGAACGACTGCGTGCCCGAGACCTGGCCGAAAATCTTGGTAAGTTCGTTCATGCCACTGCGCTCCTTGGAATGCGCTAAAAACAGATAGGCGGCGATCCCGGACGACCTGTGCGGCCGCCCGGGATGCGAAGAGGGTTAGAAGCCCCGCTGGCTCAGCTCGACGTTGAGGCAGAGCGACCGCATTTCCTTGATCAGAACGTTGAACGATTCCGGGATGCCGGCCTCGAAGGTGTCGTCGCCACGGACGATCGCCTCGTAAACCTTGGTCCGGCCCGACACGTCGTCGGACTTCACCGTCAACATTTCCTGCAGGGTATAGGCCGCGCCGTAAGCTTCGAGCGCCCACACTTCCATTTCACCGAAGCGCTGACCGCCGAACTGCGCCTTACCGCCCAGCGGCTGCTGGGTGACGAGGCTGTACGGACCGATCGAACGCGCGTGGATCTTGTCGTCGACCAGGTGGTGCAGCTTCAGCATGTAGATGTAGCCGACGGTCACCTTGCGGTCGAACGGCTCGCCGGTGCGGCCGTCGTAGAGCTGCGACTGCGCCGAGGAGTGGAGACCCGCGAGTTCGAGCATCTCGACGATGTCGGGCTCGTGCGCGCCGTCGAACACCGGCGTCGCCATCGGCACGCCGGGGCGGAGACGATCGGCCATTTCGACCAGGGCGGTATCCGGCATCGGCGCGAGGTCGGCGACGACGTGGGTTTCGCCATAGATCGTGTCGAGGAAGCTGCGGAGCTCGGTGGTCTCCTTCTTCCCCGCGCGGACCTGGTCGACGAGGGTGCCGATCTGGCGGCCGAGGTTGGCGGCGGCCCAGCCCAGATGGGTCTCGAGGATCTGACCCACGTTCATGCGCGAAGGCACGCCGAGCGGGTTCAGCACGATGTCCATGTGAGTGCCGTCGGCAAGGTACGGCATGTCCTCGACCGGCAGGATGCGCGAGATCACGCCCTTGTTGCCGTGACGACCGGCCATCTTGTCGCCCGGTTGCAGCTTACGCTTCACCGCGACGAACACCTTGACCATCTTCAGCACGCCGGGCGGCAGTTCGTCGCCGCGCTGGAGCTTGTCCACCTTGTTTTCGAAGCGTTCCTGCAACTTCTGCACGGTGTCTTCGAAGTGGCGCTTGAGCACCTCGACGCGGCTCATCACCTCGTCGTTGGTGACGGCGATCTGGCGCCACTGACCCGGGGTCCAGTCGGCGAGGAGCGCGTCGGAGACGATCTCGCCCGCCTTCATCCCCTTCGGACCGGCGACCACTTCAGACCCCATCAGGAGGTCGCGCAGACGCTGGTTGAACGAGGTCTCGAGGATGCCCTTTTCGTCGTCGCGGTCCTTCGCCAGGCGTTCGATTTCCTGACGTTCGATCGCCATCGCGCGCTCGTCCTTGTCGACGCCGCGACGCGAGAAGACGCGCACGTCGACGATCGTGCCGGTGACGCCCGGCGGGACGCGGAGCGAGGTGTCGCGCACGTCGGTGGCCTTTTCGCCGAAGATCGCGCGGAGGAGCTTTTCTTCCGGCGTCATCGGGCTTTCGCCCTTCGGCGTGACCTTGCCGACGAGGATGTCGCCCGCCTTCACGTCGGCGCCGATGTAGACGATGCCCGCCTCGTCGAGGTTCTTGAGCGCGTCTTCACCGACGTTCGGAATGTCGCGGGTGATTTCTTCCTGGCCGAGCTTGGTGTCGCGGGCCATCACTTCGAATTCCTCGATGTGGATCGAGGTGAACACGTCGTCACGGACGATGCGCTCGGAGATCAGGATCGAGTCTTCGTAGTTGTAGCCGTTCCACGGCATGAACGCGACGAGCACGTTCCGGCCGAGAGCCAGTTCGCCCATTTCGGTGGACGGACCGTCGGCGATGATGTCGCCCTTCTTGACGAAGTCGCCGACCTGGACCAGCGGACGCTGCGTGATGCAGGTCGACTGGTTCGAACGCTGGAACTTCGCCAGGGTGTAGATGTCCACGCCGGTGTCCGCCGCGCCGGTTTCTTCCGAAACCGCGTGGATGACGATACGGGTGGCGTCCATCTGCTGCACCCGGCCAGAGCGACGCGACACGATCGCGGCGCGGCTGTCCTGGGCCACCGCGGCCTCCATGCCGGTGCCGACGAACGGCGCCTCGGCCTTGAGGAGCGGCACCGCCTGACGCTGCATGTTCGAGCCCATCAGCGCGCGGTTCGCGTCGTCGTTCTCGAGGAACGGGATCAGCGCCGCGGCGACGGAAACGAGCTGCTTCGGCGACACGTCCATGTACTGGATCTCGGACGCCGGAACCATCAGCACGTCGCCGGCCTTACGAGCGGGCAGCAGGTCGTCGGTGAACTTGCCCGCCGCATCGACCGGTGCGGACGCCTGGGCGATGTGGTAGCGGCCTTCTTCCATCGCCGACATGTAGACCACTTCGTCGGTGACATGGCTGTCGACGACGCGGCGGTACGGGGTCTCGATGAAGCCGTACTGATTGACCCGCGCGAAGGTGGCGAGCGAGTTGATCAGGCCGATGTTCGGGCCTTCCGGGGTTTCGATCGGGCAGATACGACCGTAGTGGGTCGGATGCACGTCGCGGACTTCGAAGCCCGCGCGCTCACGCGTCAGACCGCCCGGGCCAAGCGCCGAGAGACGACGCTTGTGGGTGATCTCGGCCAGCGGGTTGGTCTGGTCCATGAACTGCGACAGCTGCGACGAACCGAAGAACTCGCGCACCGCGGCAGCCGCGGGCTTGGCGTTGATCAGGTCGTGCGGCATCACGGTGTCGATGTCGACCGAGCTCATCCGCTCGCGGATCGCGCGCTCCATGCGCAGGAGGCCGATGCGGTACTGGTTTTCCATCAGCTCGCCGACCGAACGCACACGGCGGTTGCCGAGGTGGTCGATGTCGTCGATTTCGCCCTTGCCGTCCTTGAGGTCGAGGAGCACGCGGATGATCGCAAGGATGTCGTCCTTGCGCAGCACCCGCAGGCTCTCCGGCGCGACGTCGGTGGAGAGGTCGAGACGCGCGTTCATCTTCACCCGGCCGACGGCCGAGAGATCGTAACGCTCGCTATCGAAGAACAGACCCTCGAACAGCGCCTCGGCGGTGTCGAGCGTCGGCGGCTCGCCCGGACGCATGACGCGGTAGATGTCGACCAGCGCTTCCTCACGGCAGGAGTTCTTGTCAGCCGCCAGGGTGTTGCGCAGGTACGGGCCGTTGTTGCTGTCGATGCGCAGCACCGGCACTTCGGTCAGGCCGGCTTCGGCCAGCGCGTCGAGGATCGCCTGGGTCAGCTCGTTGCCGGCTTCCGCCAGCACTTCGCCAGTGTCTTCGTTGACGATGTCTTCGGCGACGTAGCGGCCGATCAGCTCCGACGACGGAATCCGCACGCGGCTCGCGTTGCTGTCGGTGATCTGGCGCAGGACGCGCGGGGTGATCTTCTTGCCCGCTTCGACCAGGACTTCGCCGCTGTCGGCGTCGACCAGGTCATAGTCGAGCTTGACGCCGCGCAGCGCCTGCGGGTCGAGGGTCGAGCACCAGCTCTCGGCATCGCGGGTGAACACCACGCGCTGATAGAAGGTGCCGAGGATCTCTTCCGACGACATGCCTTCGGCTTCGGCCGGATCGAGCTTCTTGCCGTCTTCCTTGAGGGCGAGGCGGCGGTCGGCGGTCGCGGCGGAATCGAGCGCATAGAGCAGCGTCGTCACCGGCAGCTTGCGGCGACGGTCGATGCGCACGTAGACGAGGTCCTTGGCGTCGAATTCGAAGTCGAGCCACGAACCGCGGTAGGGGATTACCCGCGCGGCGAACAGGAACTTGCCCGACGAGTGGGTCTTGCCCTTGTCGTGGTCGAAGAACACGCCCGGGCTGCGGTGCATCTGGGAGACGATGACGCGCTCGGTGCCGTTGATGATGAAGGTGCCCTTCGACGTCATCAGGGGCATGTCGCCCATGTAGACGTCCTGCTCCTTGATGTCGCGGATCGAGCGCGCGCCGGTGTCCTCGTCGATGTCCCACACCACGAGACGCAGCGTCACCTTCAAGGGCGCGGCGAAGGTCATGCCGCGCTGCTGGCACTCGTCGACGTCGTACTTCGGCGTTTCGAGCTCGTAGCCGACGAACTCGAGTTCACCACGACCGGTGAAGTCCTTGATCGGGAAAACCGACTTGAAGACTTCCTGCAGGCCCGTATCCGTCCGCTGCGCCAGCGGCGTTCCGATTTGCAGGAACTGGTCGTAGGAGTTCTTCTGAACCTCGATCAGGTTCGGCATGGTCGCCACGGACGGAATCCGTCCGAAACTCCGGCGCACCCGTTTACATCCCGTCAGAGAGCCCGACATCGCCGCTCCTTATGCACGTCACACATTCGTTCGCCGGGCACACCATGCGCCCCGCGCCTCGCGACCGGCGCAACGATTCGCGCCGACCGACCAAACCTTCCCCGTCCAAAACCCGTGGCGGGGTCTTCATTCTGCGTTGCCGATCGCCGCAGGAAAGGGCGGCGATGGGAAGCGCAGACGGGTCGACCCGCACACGCGAGAACCTCGCGGTGCGGGACGACCCAACCTTCGTCAACGCACGAATGCGTCTTACTTCAGCTCGACGGTGGCGCCGGCTTCTTCAAGCTGCTTCTTGAGGGCAGCCGCTTCGTCCTTCGAGCAGGCTTCCTTCACGACCTTCGGAGCGCCTTCGACCAGGTCCTTGGCTTCCTTGAGGCCGAGGCCGGTGATCGCGCGCACTTCCTTGATCACGTTGATCTTCTTTTCGCCGGCGTTCGCGAGAACGACGTCGAATTCGGTCTGCTCTTCAACCGGAGCAGCGGCAGCGGCCGGGCCCGCGGCGGCGACGGCCACCGGAGCGGCGGCGGAAACGCCCCACTTCTCTTCCAGCATCTTCGACAGTTCGGCGGCTTCCATCACGGTGAGGACGGAGAGCTCTTCAACCAGCTTCGCCAAATCGGCCATTTCTTAGTAACTCCTGTTAAGGCTTGAACTTCGTATGTTTGTAAGAATCCGCTTACGCTGCGGCGCCCGTGTCGGCGAATGCCTTGAAGACGCGAGCCAGCTGGCCGGCCGGAGCCTGCGTGACGCCAGCCACCTTGGTGGCCGGAGCCTGGAGCAGACCCAGGAGCTTGGCGCGGAGTTCGTCGAGGGACGGCATGGTCGCCAGGGCCTTGACCCCGTTGGCGTCCAGAACCGTCTTGCCGAGCGAACCGCCGACAATGACCAGCTTGTCGTTCTTCTTGGCGAACTCGACGGCGGCCTTGGCGGCCGCGACGGGATCGGTGGAAGTCGCGATCGCCGTCGGACCGACGAACATGTCGCCGGTGCCTTCGAATTCGGTGCCTTCAAGAGCGAGACGCGTAAGCCGATTCTTGGTGACCTTGAATTGAGCGCCGGCTTCCCGCATCTGCCCACGCAAGGTCGTCATCTGTTCGACCGTCAACCCCTTGTACTGGGTGACGACGACGAGCGAGACCTCGTTGAACAGAGCGTTCAGCGAACGCACCAGTTCAGATTTTTCCTCTCGGTTCACTTTCGTCTCCGTTTGTTGACCCGAAGCGGTCCTTTCCCCGCCTCGACCCGGATGGACGAACCTGCCCACGAAAGTTCAAGCCTTGCCGGGTTCTCGCCCGGGGAAAACTTGCTCTCCCGTCTGCGCAGGTGGCTTGCCATTAAACCGTTCCGAATGAACGGCGCCTGCGGTCTCGGACAGGTATTGAAAGGGGCCGTACTCGTGACCCCTTCACCGGCCCGCGGGGCGAACCCCGCGCGCCGAATTCTTAAAATCAGCCGACGACGTCGGCGACGGCGAGCTTCAGGCCCGGACCCATGGTCGAAGACACGGAGATCTTCTTGAGGTACACGCCCTTCGCGCCCGACGGCTTCGCCTTGTTGATCGCGTCGACGAACGCCTTGATGTTCTCGGCGATCTGCTCTTCGGTGAACGAAGCGCGACCGACGCCGCCATGCACGATACCGGCCTTCTCGACGCGGAACTGCACCTGGCCGCCCTTGGCCGCCTTCACCGCTTCCGCGACGTTCATCGTCACGGTGCCGAGCTTCGGGTTCGGCATCAGGCCGCGCGGGCCGAGCACCTTACCCAAGCGACCGACGACGCCCATCATGTCCGGGGTCGCGATGCAGCGATCGAAGTCCATGCGGCCGCCCTGGATGATTTCCATCAGGTCTTCCGCACCGACCAGCTCAGCGCCGGCGGCGGTGGCTTCGTCGGCCTTGGCGCCGCGGGCGAACACCGCAACGCGGACGGTCTTGCCGGTGCCGTGCGGCAGCGAAACCACGCCGCGGACCATCTGGTCGGCGTGACGCGGATCGACGCCGAGGTTCATCGCGACTTCGACGGTCTCGTCGAACTTCGCCTTGGCGCGCGCCTTGATCAGGCTGACGGCTTCCGCGAGCGGGTAGAACTTGTCGCGATCGATGCCTTCGTAAACGGCGGTCATACGCTTAGCTTGCTTTGCCATGTGCCTTACTCCGCAACCTGAAGGCCCATGGAACGGGCAGAACCGCGAACCATTTCCATGGCCGCTTCGACGGTGTGGCAGTTCAGGTCAGGCATCTTCGAGGTCGCGATTTCGCGAATCTGCGCTTCCGTGACCTTGCCGGCGGTCGCCGTACCCGGGGTCTGGCTGCCCTTCTGGACGCCCGACGCCTTCTTCAGGTAGTAGCTGATCGGCGGCAGCTTGGTGATGAAGGTGAAGGTACGGTCGGAGAAGGCGGTGATCACCACCGGCACCGGCATACCGGGTTCCATGCCCTGGGTCTGCGCGTTGAACGCCTTGCAGAATTCCATGATGTTGAGGCCGCGCTGACCGAGCGCCGGACCGATCGGCGGCGACGGATTCGCCTTGCCTGCCGGCACCTGGAGCTTGATGAAGCCCATAATCTTCTTTGCCATGTGTCTCACTCTCTAAGGGCGGGCCGAAAGCCCGGCGCCGCCATGGACAGGACTGCGGTGAATGACTTGGCAAGTCTCCCGCAGGTTTTGCGGCCCCCGAAACCGTCGGGGGCCGGAACTCAACTGATCTTTTCGACCTGGGCGTATTCCAGTTCGACCGGGGTGGAGCGACCGAAGATCGAAACCGCGACCTTGATCCGGCTCTTTTCCTCGTCGACTTCCTCGACCACGCCGTTGAAGCTGGTGAACGGCCCGTCGGACACGCGCACCTGCTCGCCGATTTCGAACACCACGGAAGGCTTCGGACGGTCCACGCCTTCCTGCACCTGGGTCATGATCCGCTGGGCTTCGCCCTCGGTGATCGGCACCGGGCGACCGCGGCCGCCGAGGAAGTCGGTGACCTTGGCGGTGTTCTTGACCAAGTGCCAGCTCTCGTCGGTCAGGACCATCTTGACCAGCACGTAGCCGGGGAAGAACTTGCGCTCGGCGTTGACCTTCGAGCCGCGCCGGACCTCGACGACCTCTTCGGTCGGCACCAGCACTTCTTCAAAAAGGTCCGCCATGCCCTTCTGGGTGGCCTGCTCCCGGATCGACTGAGCAACCTTCTTCTCGAAACCGGAATAGACGTGCACGACGTACCAGCGCGCCTGCATCAGCGTTACCCTCCAATCCCGAGAACTGTCTGAATTCCCAGTGAGAAAATCGTATCCACCAGGAACAGGAAAATCGACGCGACAACCGCCATGGACATCACCATGACAGTCGAAAGCATCGTTTCCTTGCGACTGGGCCAGACAACCTTCGCCAGCTCTTGCCGAACCTGACGCACAAACTGACCGGGAGAGGTCTTAGCCATTACCACATCCAAACATGTTTTGCCGCGCGTTATCGCGAGCGCTTCGCTCGCCGCGCGGAAATCTCGTCAATGTCACCCGACCAACGTTTCGTCGCACTGGCAGGGGTGGCAGGGATCGAACCCGCAACCCCCGGTTTTGGAGACCGGTGCTCTACCAGTTGAGCTACACCCCTACACCGTGCGCCGTCAGTCGTCGAGTGAAACCCGACTCCGAAGGCGGGCGAGACTAGCCCGCACGCCTTCGGCAATCAAGAACTTTTCCCACCCATCGAGAGGATTGGAAAAGTCCCTGGTATTTCGTCGTTATTCGACGATCGACGCAACCACGCCGGCGCCGACGGTACGGCCGCCTTCGCGGATCGCGAA
>LUYR01000628.1 GCA_001603335.1 Rhodospirillales bacterium Alpha_05
CAGTGGTGGTGCCCCTCGGCGGAGGCGGACTCCTCGCCGGCGTCGCCGCGGCCATCAAGGAGACCCGCCCCTCAGTGCGGGTGGTCGCCGTTGAGCCCGCCGGGATCCAGCGCTACGCCGAGAGCCGCAAGGCCGGGAAGCCCGTGGAGGTTCCCATGGGGGCCACCCTTGCCGACGGCCTCATGATCACCATGACAGGCGAGCACAACTATCCCCTTATCGACAGGTACGTGGACGAGATCGTTCCCGCCTCCGACGAATTTATCTACAAGGCTGTCATGGAGATTGTCTTCAAGAGCAAGCTGCTCGTGGAGCCCTCCGCATCGGTGGGCGTGGCGGCGGCCCTCGAAGGCAGCTTCAGGGTCAGGCCGGGAGAGAAGATCTGCTTCTTCCTTTCCGGGGGCAACATCGACCCCGACAAGCTCGCGTCGTTCATAGCCCACGAAACGGTGTAAAATAGGACAAAATAAGCCCGGACTCCTCCGGGCTTTTCTTTTATGCGAAGGAGGCGGTACGGTGGTATTCGACCATGTTGTAGCAAACGGAACCCTGGTGACGGGGAGCGGAGTGTTCAAAGGCAGCGTGGCCGTGTCTGAAGGCACCGTGGCCGCGGTGGCGGCGGCGGGAACGGTGCTCCGGGGAAGGAGCACTGTGGACGCCGAAGGGCTGATGGTCCTTCCAGGCCTGATAGACGCCCACTCCCACGCAGGCCACGGCGACCCTGACAGGGAGAACTTCACGGCCTACAGCCGGGCATGCGCCGCCGGGGGCATCACCACCTTCATCGACATGCCCCTCTCCAATCCCTCCACCCTCACGCCGGAGACCCTCCGGGAGAAGATCGCCTCCTCGGGCTCCGCCAGCCACGTGGACTACGCCCTCTACGGAGGAGTGGTCCCGGGATACCTTCACCACGTGGAATCCATGGTGAAGGAGGGGGCCGGGGCCTTCAAGTCCTTTACATGCCGGTGCTCCAACTATCCCATGACGGACGACGGCACCCTGCTGGAAGGCATGAAGATTCTCGAAAGGACGGGAGGGATTCTCTCCATCCACGCGGAGAACGACACGCTCATCCAGACCCTGACGGACCGGCTCATGGCCGAGGGCAGGAACGGACCGAGGGCCTTCCTGGACTCCCATCCCCCCTATTCGGAGCTCGAGGCGGTGCAACGGGTCTTTTTCCTGGCGAAGCGGGCTCCCCGGTGCCGGGTCCACATCGCCCACATGAGCATCCCCGAGGGGATGGAACTCCTTCGCCGCTGCCGGGGCGAGGGGATGAACAACCTTTCCGCGGAGACCTGCCCCCAGTACCTGGGCATGTGCGAGGACGATCTGGTGGCCATCGGCGCCCCGGCGAAGTGCGACCCCCCGGTCCGTTCTGCCGAAGCGGTGGAGAAGCTCTGGGGATACGTCCTCGACGGGACGGTGGACATTATCGCCAGCGACCACTCGCCCCATCCTTTCTCGAGAAAGACCGGGAGGGAGGCGGACTTCTGGACCGTGGCGGAGGGGTGCACGGGCATCCAGACCATGCTTCCCGTGGTGCTCACGGAAGGCCGGAAGAGGGGCCTGTCCTGGGAGCGGCTCGTCCAGCTCATGGCGGAACGGCCTGCGGACCTCTTCGGGCTCAGGGGGCGAAAGGGCCGGATCGCACCGGGGCACGACGGGGATATCGTTCTTCTCGACCCGGAGCGGGAATGGGTTCTCGAGGACGGCGACCTGCAGCACCTGGTGAAGCAGAGCCCCTTCACAGGCAGGACCTTCCGGGGCAGGGTCGTGAAGACCTTCGTCCGGGGCGGACTCGTCTACGACGACGGCGCGGCGGAGAAGATCGTGAACAGGCCGGGGTACGGCCGGTTCTGCCCCATGGAGACCAGGCCGTGAAGATCCTGGTGATCAACCCCAACTCGGACGGGGCCTTCACGGAACTCATCGGCGAAGCGGCCCGGAAGGCCGCCTCGCCGGGAACGGAAATCCTGTGCGAAAGCGCCCCCGGAGCACCCACCTTCATCGAGACCTCCAGGGACGAGGCGCTCTGCGCTCCCGGGATGATGGAGCTCGTCAGCCGCCATGGGGATGCCGACGCCTTCCTGATCGCCTGCACCTGCGACCCTAACCTGGACGTGCTCCGGGAGATGACGGACAGCCCGGTGGTCGGCGCGGGAGAAAGCTCCATGCTCTTCGCCCTTCCTCTCGGCGCGCGCTTTTCGGTCATCCAGACCACCGAGGGCTCGGTGCAGTCCAAGAGGGAACTTGTCCGGAAGTACGGCCTCCAGGACCGGTGCTCTTCCGTGAGGCCTATCCGGGAGCACGGGGAGGAGCCCCTGGAGGAGCGGCTTCTCGAGGCCGCCCGGATCGCGAGGGACTGCGACGGGGCGGAAGTGGTCACCCTGGGATGCGCCGGTCTCGCGGGGCTCGACAGGAGGCTGGAGGAGGCCCTCGGCATGCCGGTGATCGACGGGATCACCGCCGGGGTCCGCCTGGCGGAGGCCCTTGCCGCCGGAGGCGCCTTCACCAGCAGGCGGGGGAAGTACAAGGGATCAGTGAAATGACTGACCGGAGGAGCGGATATGTTTGACATTCTCATCACCGGAGCGCTGGTGGCGGACGGAACAGGCCGGGAGCTCTTCCGGGCCGACGCAGCCATCATGGGCGGGCGGATCGCCCGCATCGGGACCGGGCTCGGCGAGGCCGCCCGGGCCATCGACGGAACGGGGAAGGTACTCTGCCCCGGATTCATCGACATGCACACCCATATGGACCTGGAGCTGCTTCGTGACCGGAAGCCCGACGCCAAGATCCGCCAGGGAGTCACCACGGATCTCCTGGGTCAGGACGGCCTGGGAGCGGCGCCGGTCTCCCCGGCGAACAGAAAGCTGCTCTCCGACATCCTTTCGGGGCTCAACGGCGTCCTGGAGGACGAACAGTGGACCTG